>NZ_JAPFQV010000036.1:0-65949 GCF_033804685.1 Micromonospora sp. RTP1Z1 | reverse complement strand
GGACGGATAGTGCCGCGGCCGGGCGGTGGGCAGGTGATCGTCAACGGTGGCCGGGGTGGCGGATGCGGCGACGCCGGCGACAAGGTATACAGACAGGGTTGGGCCTTCGGTCGTGCTGGTTTAGTCGCCTTTGCTCGTACCGAAGGCCCTTCCCCATGTCACGCCGCCACGCCGGACACGCGAGATCATCGATCTCAACCGGGCCCCAGCGGCGGCCTCAACCCCTTATTTACCAGGCTCTTAGGCCCACCACCTGCTTGACGAATCCGTCCCAGCACATGCACGACAGTCGGCCTTGGTTCCTCGGTCGTCCTGGTTACAGTCGGTGACATCTGAGTGCCTGCGGGCGCACTCAAACTCAGGCAGAGAACGAACCATTGCCGCCAAGACGCCATGCACGAGGGGAAGGCCGCCCAGCTCGCTGATCCCGACCCATGCGATGTCGTCATGCTCGTCAGGTGCACGGTTGGTCGGAGAGCCAACCCAGTCTCCAATTTGCCAGACGCCCACGTGAACGGCGTCCTCACCACTGCCGGCATGCATGACGCCCAACCGTGAAGCGGACTCCGCCACAATGTGAACACCGAGCTCCTCGTGCATCTCACGCGCGAGGGCTTGTAGCTCCGACTCACCCGCTTCGACCTGCCCCCCGGGCAGATCCCAAACATCTGGGTATGCCCGTTTGGTCGGCCTGCGGTGTACTAGCAGGACCGCGCCGTTTTCAACGAGTGCGCCTGTGACGACGACATGCATGACGGGATTAGAGCACAGGGATAGGACAAGCTCGCTCCAGCCAAAGGGGACGCCCAGACGTCCGGATCTGCCGCGATCCGATCGCTACGGGGCGTGGCAGCCCATCGCCGGCGGTTCGGCCATGCCGCGATGCGCGCCCGTGTCGCGGACCGTGAAGGCTTCCGCGGCGCCCTTTGAGGATCATGTCTGGCATCAGGTGGGACGTGAGCTGTCAAGCATGTCCCGTGACGGGAGACACGCCTGACACGGGTTGCGGCGTGACGTTGCCGTATTCCGCTCTATGAGATCAAGGCGGCCCGCAAAGCGGGCCGCGCCGGCCCGGCCCCGGCCTGCTGGCGACCTCCGGCCGGCATCGGCCGGGCCGGCCGGCCACACTGACGGACGACCAGGACCATGAAGACCTCGGGGCTCCGCCCCGAACCCCGACCCTCCTCAGAGATGCCGCCGCGGCTCCCCTCGCCGGGCACCACAAGGGCTACCAGCCTCCCCGGACGGGGCCAAGGTCGTTCGGCTGGTGAGGCGCTCCACCTTGTCCCCGTTTGGCGAGGCTGGACGGTCTGGCGACTGCCCGACGAGGAGATCCGCTACCTAGCCTTGGAGCCGCTGCGCCCAGTACACCTGCCCGTCCGGCCCCATGTAGACCAGGGCCAACAGCAGGTCCGACTTCGCAACCGGTGCGGTGGCTATTGTCTCCCGACTCGGATTTTTGAGGTACGGGAAGTGCGCGACGAACGTCAGCGGCGAAGCCTTCTCGTCGGCCACGCCAAGTCTGTTGCCGTTGGTCCGCCCACCGGTCTCCCCGACTTTGATAAAGCCTGCGCCTTCCATCCAGGGATAGCGCTGGGCGATTTTGTTCTCGACTCCGGCGCTCCCGACGCTGACCGCCCCCTCCCCTGGCGCAGACACGCCGAACGTCCCCGGCTTGTGCTTGGTGCGCTTGTCGATGAGGAAGATCGCGAAATAGCCGCCATCGAGTGGGTTGGGCGGGGCCTGCCAGGAAACCCGGCCGAGCATCAACTCGTCGCGTCCGGAGGCCAACGGCGCATGCGCCTCCTCACCGAGCGCAGCCTGAGCCTCCTCGTAGCTGACGAACCTGAGCGAGGACGTGATTGCCAGCGCTTCCGGACCGTACGGCGGGTGGTTCTGCCACCAGCGCCAAGCGACAACGGCCATCACCGCCAGGATGATCGCCACCAGCGGTCGAGTTCTTCGCCACGTCACGCGCGACAGTGAACCACGCGATCACCAGATCCCGGGGGGCGCCAAAGCTGACAGTTGAGGCGGGCCTGGCAGAGAAGGACTCATGTCAGCCGACCGCAACCGAACAGTCCTCGGCCTTGATGCCAAGAAGATCGCAGATCGCCGCGTCAGCTTCCCCCTCGGATGGATGCTGCTTGATCACCGCTGCCGCCGCGCGCCTCCCCGCGCCAAAGCATGTCGGGTTCTGCTGCACGACCTCGGTGAGAATCTTGCTCTGCGCCTCATCGAGGGTGTTATCCCGCGCGTTCACTTCGAGCCCACGCTGCTGCATCTGCTTCCGGAGCTGACTGGCGCGACTTGCGAACTCTTGCTCGGCCTGCTCACACATCGCAGACTGCTTGGTTGCGCCACCATGGCCGCTCGCGCCGACGGCGTACCCGCCCACCGCAAGAGCAACTGCCCCTGCGCTCACCAACGCGATCATCGATCGTCTCATGGCGCGGGATCGTATTGGCCCAGGTCTGGGCAACACATCTGCCCTCTCTGTTACTTCCGCATGGGCCGGCCGCGGGCCAGTAGCCACGAGGCCGAGCGGTCACCAGCGGGCACGAGAGGTCAGCCGGCGCGTGGCCGCAGGCAGGCTTTTCGGGCATCACGTCCGGTTGAGCACGGTCTTCCAAACTGAGGCTCTGCCCGAAGTAGCACCTTCCCGGCCTGCCGGTACCGTCCTTGCAGTGGCGGAAGGCGGCCGGGAGAGATGAACAGGTACTGGCTCCACTTCGACATCTCCGCGATCTACCCGCGCGGCTGGCCGCCGGTGGTGGGTGTGACCGGACAAGACCTCGATGACTGCCTGGAGATCGTCAGGCACCAGTACGGACGGCACGTGCCACCGATGACGAGGGTGCCCTGTCTGTCAGGCTGAGATGAGACAGCCGTTCCGACCAAGGTAGGCTTGGTCGGTGACAGGGAGAGGATCATCGTGACATTGCCCAGCACGCCCGGTG
Source organism: Micromonospora sp. RTP1Z1 (assembly GCF_033804685.1). Taxonomy (NCBI): domain Bacteria; kingdom Bacillati; phylum Actinomycetota; class Actinomycetes; order Micromonosporales; family Micromonosporaceae; genus Micromonospora; species Micromonospora sp. RTP1Z1. The sequence goes on along the minus strand of NZ_JAPFQV010000036.1, from coordinate 62,989 downwards.
AGCAGGGTGGGCGGCCGAAGCGTCGGTCGTTCACGGCGGAGTACAAGCTGCGGATCGTGGCGGAGTACGACGCGGCGAAGGCTTCGGGTGAGGGGGCGGCGATCCTGCGTCGGGAGGGCCTGTACCACTCCCACATCCTGGAGTGGCGGGCCGCCCGCGACGCCGGGGCGTTGACCGCTCTCGGCTCCCGTAAGAGCCCTGTCGGTGAGGGTCGGCGGCGTAGCGCGGAGGCCGCTGAGGTGGAGCGGTTGCGGCGGCGTAACGAACGTCTGGAAGCGGACCTGGCCCGCACGAAGACCGCGTTGGAGATCATGGGAAAAGCGCACGCGCTCTTGGAGACTCTGTCCGAGAGCGCGGACGACACACCGGGGCGGTCGAGGAGACGCTGACCGAGGCGTTCACCGCCCTGACCCCGCTGCTTGGTGTGGCCGGAGCGTGTCGGTTGACCGGCCGGTCCCGCGCCACGCACTACCGGCGCCAGCAACCACCCGTGGTGTCGCGTCCACTGCGGCCGAAGACACCCCCGCCGTCGACGCTGACCCCGCCCGAACGCCAGGCCGTCCTCGATGTGCTGCACCGCGACGAGTACGCGGAGATGTCCGTGGCGCAGGTATGGGCGCGGGAACTCGACGTGGGCGTGTACTGGTGCTCACAGTCCACCATGTACCGGATCCTGCGCGAGGCCGGGGAGAGCCGGGAACGTCGCCGGCAGGCCACCCATCCCGCCCGGACGATCCCGCAGTTGGCCGCCACGGGCCCGTCGCAGGTCTGGTCGTGGGACATCACCCGCTTGAAAACCGAGCAGCGGGGCGTGTTCTACCACCTGTACGTGATCATCGACGTGTACTCCCGCTACGTCGTGGGCTGGCACGTCGCCGCCAGCGAGGACTCGCTACTCGCCCGGGAGCTGATCGATGACGCCATCGCCCGCAACGGGGTCCGACCCGAGGTCCTGCACGCCGACCGCGGATCGTCGATGACCTCGAAACCCGTCGCCGAGTTACTCGCCGACCTCGACGTCACCCGTTCCTACTCCCGACCCCGGGTATCGAACGACAATCCGTACTCCGAGGCCCAGTTCAAGACCCTGAAGTACTGCCCCGCGTTCCCCGACCGGTTCGCCTCGATCGAGCACGCCCGCCAGTTCAGCGGCGAGTTCTTCACCTACTACAACCACGAACACCGCCACAGCGGGATCGGTCTGCACACCCCCGCCTCGGTGCACTACGGCACCGCCGCCGACGTCCATGACCAGCGGCAACGCACCCTCGACGCCGCCCGGCAGGCCCACCCCGACCGGTTCACCCGACGCCCGCGACCACCAGCCCTACCCAACACCGTCTGGATCAACAAACCAGCAGCTCAACCCGCAGATCTACAGAACACCTGACCACGAAAACGTCTCACTTGACTTGACAGGTTCCGTTGTCGAGGATCCAGATCTGACGGACTTCCAGCCCGGCAGTGTGCCCGGCGGTTGGTCGCTTGGGGTGCCCGTATGGCGGGGCGTCTGGTACCCGCCCGAGAACATTACGGGACCGGAGCCGCCAGAACGCCAGCGAAGCCACCCGCGATGGTGGGCACTAAGCGAGCGACAGTGACGCGGTTGGCTGTACAGCCATCCGTATAGCCAAGCCCGCCCGCTAACGCCGACGCTGCCGGACACCTGCAGACTGGCTGACCAGATGTACAGGCGCCGGACCAGCCATCCGCGATCTTCTTCTAATCCCAAGGCCACAGGTTCGACCCTGCCCCGTTGGCGGTGGGGCTACTGCCTGCTGCCTTGCCGCTCGATCGCCGCCTGCCCGTCTTCGCCAGCGAAGCCGACCTGGGTCATTACGCTCAGAGTCGCTGCATTCTCATTGGCGATTGTCGCCTCCACGCGCTCGACCAGGGTTGTGAAGGCTGTGACGTCGTCCAGGTCGGTGTACACACCGGTCCGTGTGAGGAAGTAGATCCTCTCGTGCCCCAAGGTCTGTTCCGTCGACCGGTAGTTCTTCCACTGCTCCCGATAGCGGAACACGCTCTCCAGCGACACCGCCCCGGCCACGATCAGACTCACGACGGTGGTCACCGCCTGGGCGTAGGGGAAGTCGAGGTTGACGAGGACCGGAACCAGGGAACCGCCGACTACGGCAGCGGTGCGGGTTCGGAGGTGGGTAGCCTTCGCCTTCACCGCCTTCTTGTCGTACCAGGACTGGTACTGGGCGAGTCGGTCGGTGAGGTATTCGTTTGCCGAGAGCCCAGGACCTGACTCCTGCACGGGGGCGTCCCTAGGCGTCGGGACTTGGGCTCCATCGACCACGGCGACTAGTAGAGCGGGTGCGTCGGTGACCGTCAAGGCGATGCGCGACCGCGGCGGGCATCAGTCCGCATCTAGTCCGCAAGAGGTCGACGGATGGCGGGGGAGCGGTGTGAGATGTCGAGAGGCGTTTCCGCTGCTAGACCGCCATCCGACCAGGTCGGCGGGACGGGCAGTTTGATCTCATAATCCCTCGGTCGCCGCGCCCGTTGCGGGCCGTTGACACGGGAGCGAGGATCAACGGCGGTCAGCTCGTCTGCGCGAGATCGGGCTTCATTGTGAGGGATGGCGGGACACCTCTATCGAGCCGATGAGACCGGTTCACCGGAGAGCGGCGTGCAGCGAACGTGCAACTAGCGGCGGCGATCAAGGGCCAGGAGCGGTCAACCACGGGCACCGGCGATCCACCCGGCAGGGGCGCAGAAAGCAAGATCCCCACCGGCGTTTCCGCTGATGGGGATCTCTGTAGCCCGGCGAAAGGCTATGTGGCCAGGGGCGGGGTCGAACCGCCGACCTTCCGATTTTCAGTCGGACGCTCGTACCAACTGAGCTACCTGGCCGTGATGCTCGGCTCATGCTACCCGGAGGGCGGGTTCTCCGCCGGGAGGATCACATGCTCCGATACGCAGAACGCCGCGCAACATTCGCGCGGCGCCAGCGCTTGCGGTCCTGACGGGACTTGAACCCGCGACCTCCGCCTTGACAGGGCGGCGAGCACTCCAACTGCTCCACAGGACCTAGCTCTGTTGCATCCGGCCGAAGCCGGACCGTGCCCCCAACGGGATTCGAACCCGTGCTACCGCCTTGAAAGGGCGACGTCCTGGGCCGCTAGACGATGAGGGCGGCCCCGCCATCATTGCACATTCGCAACTTCAAGCGGACTTGCTCCCATCCGGCCCCGCCGGAGGCTTGGAAAGCATACGTGATGGCCGGCCGGTCGACCAAACCGGTATGGCCCGGTGCACACCGACGGGGAAAAGCGCAGGTCAGAGGCGATGTCAGCGGAGCCGGGAGATGCCGTACCGGCGTTTCAGGTCGGGGATCAGGTGCTGGCAGGCGGCCAGGGTGGGCCGCCGGTCGCCGCCACCGTCGTGCATCAGCACGATCGAGCCGGGGCGGGCCGCCGACTCCACCCGCTTGACGATCGTCTTCGCGGTCGGGTGGTCCCAGTCCTGCGGGTCGACGCTCCAGTGCAGCGAGCGCATCCCGAGCTGGCGGGCCACCGCCACCACCTCCGGGGTCCACCGGCCCCCGGGCTGTCGGTAGTACGGGATCCTGGCGTTCGGTACGGCCGCCCTGATCGCCTTGTCGGTCCGGACCAGGTCGGCCCGGATCTCCGCCACCGGCCGCCGGCCGAGGTCGATGTCGTGGCGCCAGCTGTGGTTGCAGAGCTGGTGTCCCTCCCTGGCGATCCGGGCCACCAGTTCCGGGTAGCGCCGGGCCCGGCTGCCGATCAGGCAGAACGTCGCGGTGACGTGGGCCGCCCGCAACTGGTCCAGGACGCGGGGCGTCCATCTCGGGTCCGGCCCGTCGTCGAAGGTCAGCGCCACCGCCCGCTCGCCGCTGGTCCGGTGCAGGCCGGCCGGGAGTGTGGTGGGCAGCGGCCGCAGTCGGGGCTTCGGCCGGGTGGTGGGGCTCGGCTTCGGCTTCGGCGCCGGTGGGGTCGCGGCGGGCGACGGCGTCGGGCCGCCGGCCTGGGGCGGGTTGTGGGCGGAGTCGCCGCAGCCGGCCAGGAGCAGGACCAGGCTGAGACCGAACGCCAGCACGGCGCGTGAACGCATGTGACGCTCCCGAGGAGGGGTCGGGGTACGCGGACGCCCCGACGGTACGGGACGCGGCCCCGGACCGGGAGGCCGGTCAGTCCGTCGTCGACTGCTCCAGCGAGTCGCGTACGGCCAGCGCCAGCGACAGCGCCTCGGCCAGGTCGGCCGGGCGGACCACCCCGGCGGGCAGCGTGTCGGCCCGCCAGCCCGGCCCGGCGGCGAGCACCAGCAGCGGCCGGCGGGGCGCCGCGAGCAGGGCGGAGAGCTGGCCCGGGTCGGCGGTGGCCCGGGTGTGCGACCACACCACGACGGCGGCGGGCCCGGTCCGGGTGACCGCCTCGACGAGCGCCGTCACCGGCACCCGGGCGCCGAGCATTCGATAGCTCACCCCGGCCTCCGCCAGGGCGGCGGCCAGCGCCTCCAGCGGCAGGCTGTGCTGCTCCTCGTCGGCGCAGGAGAGCAGGATCCGGGCCGGCCCGGTGGGCGGACGCGCCCGGGCCGCCGCGGCGAGCGCCTCCGAGGCGCACCGGGACATCAGGTGCTCCACCTCGATCAGCCCGGCGGTGGCGACGTGCCGTTCACCGATCCCGGCGAGGACGGGGCGCAGCAGCCCGTCCCAGGTGGCGATCACGCCGTCGGTGGCGAGGGCGTGCGCGATGGTCTCGCCGATGGCCACCGAGTCCAGCCGCATGGCGGCCCGGGCCAGCCCACGGGCGACCGGACCGGCCCGGCCGACCGGGATGGTCGGTCCGCCGCCGTCCCGGGCGGTGACCGGTCGCGCCCGCGGTCCGGCGACGTCGACCCCGGCCGGCGCCTGGCCGGCCCAGCGGGCCGCCTCGGCCGGGGTCACCCCCTCCGCGGTGAGCCGTCGCATGATCTCCAGGCGGGCGAGATCGGCCGGCGTGTAGCGCCGGTGGTGCCCCGGTACGTGCTCGCTGGGACCGAGACCGTAGCGCTGGTGCCAGGTGCGGAGCGTGGTGACCGCGACGCCCAGCCGGCGCGCGACGGCCCCCGCGCTCAGCGCCTCATCGGCCACCTGACCGCTCCGACGCCTCATCCGCCGGGACGCCGGACGGGATCGTGGCGGTGCCGGTGGTGCCCGGCCCGGGGCGCGCGGAGCGCCGCAGCCGGTTCACCACCCCGCCCAGCCAGGGTGCGTACGCGCGGGGGTCGACGTCGAGGTCGGCCTCCAGCTCGGTCGGGTCGACCCAGCGCAGCTCGACCACCTCGTCGGGGTCGGGTCGGGTGGGCAACTCGGTCGGCACGTCGGCGCGCAGGACGTGGTCGTACTCGAATTCGACGCGGCCGGTGGCCGGGTCCTCGGCGTAGTAGACGTACACCCCGATCTCGGTCAGGGTGACCGGGTCGACGCCCAGTTCCTCGCGGAGCCGGCGGTTGGCGGCCTCGACCAGCGACTGACCCGGCAGCGGGTGGCCGCAGCAGGAGTTTGCCCAGCGCAGCGGGAACCGGGTCTTGGCGGCGGCCCGCCGCTGGAGCAGCACCCGGCCGTCGGGGTCGACCAGCAGCACCGAGAAGGCGCGGTGCAGCCGGCCCGGCGGCTGGTGGGCGGCCGCCACCGTGGCCTCGCCGAGCATCTGCCCGGTGTCATCGACCAGTTCGACCAGGTGCCCTTCCCGGGAGCTCATGACGTGGTCCCGGTGATGCGGGAAGCGGCGAGCTTGCCGGAGATGAGGACCATCGGCACGCCCACCCCGGGCTGGGTGCCGGAGCCGACGAAGACCACGTTGTTCAGGGTCCGGTGCAGGTTCGACGGGCGGAACGGGCCGGTCTGGAACAGGCTGTGCGCGGCGGCGAACGGCGTGCCGGCGGCCATCCCCTGCTCCTCCCACTGGGCCGGGGTGATGGTGCGCAGCACCTCCACGCCCTCGCCGAAGCCGACGTAGCCGCGCTCCTCCAGGGTGTCGATGAGCTGGTCGGCGTAGCGGCGGCTGAGGTCGCCGCTCCAGTCGAACGGCGCCCGGTGGAGGTTCGGCACCGGGGCGAGCACGTAGTAGGTGTGCCGGCCGGCCGGGGCGACCGACGGGTCCGTCCGGCTGGGGTTCGTCACCAGCAGTGACGGGTCGGTCATCAGCTCGCCTCGCCGGATCACCTCGTCGAACGTGCCCTTCCAGGCCCGTCCGAAGTGGATGTTGTGGTGGGCGATCTTCGCATAGCCCTGCGTGGATCCGATGTGCAGCACCACGCAGGAGGGCGAGTAGGTGAGCTTCCGGGCCCGGCTCGGGGGGAGCAGGTCGCGGTAGGCCACCGGCAGGTCCGGGTTGAGCACCACCACGTCGGTCGGGACGACCTCGCCGTCCGCGGTCACCACCCCGGTGGCCCGGCCGTGGGCGGTCTCCACCCGGGTCACCGTGGTGCCGTACCGGATCTGCACGCCGTGCTTCTCGGCCGCGCCGGCCATCCCGCGGGAGACCGCGTGGATGCCGCCGCGCGGGAAGGACACGCCGGCCACCGAGTCGAGGTACGCGATGACCGTGTAGATGGCCAGCGCGTCGTGCGGCGCCAGGCCGGCGTACATCGCCTGGAACGAGAAGATGCGCTGGGTGCGCGGGTCCTGGAAGAACTGGTTGATCTTCGTCTGGAGCCGCCGGAACGCCCCACCGGCCAGCAGCTTCAGCAGGTTGCCGGTGAGCAGGTCGGTCGGCGCGTCGAGGTTGCGCTCGATGAAGTCGTTCCGTTCCAGCTCCCAGAGCCGGCGCGCGTAGTCGACGAAGCGAAGGTAGCCGTCGGCCTCCTGGGGCCCGCAGACCCGCGAGATCTCGGCGGCCATCCGGGTGGTGTCGGTGATGACGTCCAGCGTCGAGCCGTCCGGGTAGTAGGCCCGGTAGGCCGGGTCGAGCGGGGTCAGGTCGAGCCAGTCGGACAGCTCCTCGCCGACCGCGCCGAGCGCCTCGGCGATCAGGTCGGGCATGGTGAGCACGGTCGGGCCGGTGTCGAACTCGTACCCGTCGACGTTGAGCCGGCCGGCCCGGCCGCCGGGCACCGGCTCGCGTTCGAGGACGGTCACCTGCCGGCCGCTCCCGGCCAGGTGCAGCGCGCACGCCAGCCCGCCCAGGCCCGCGCCCACGACCACCACCCGGTCCGTGCGTCCGTTCACGGTGCGCACGTGACCACCTCCTTCGCGAAGTTGCCCATCATGCCCGCCGCGTGGTGGCGGCGGTGGCGAGACCCGTCAGCGCGGTGCGCGCGGTCTCGTCGATCGACGCGGTGCCGAGCGCGGTCAGCGCCTCGGCCACCCGGTCGGAGATCATCCGCTCGACCCGGCCGACCGCCCCGGTGCCGGCGACCACTTCGGCCAGCCGGGCCACCTCCCGCGCCCCGGTGGCCGAGCCGGCCCGCTCCAGCGCCCGGCGCTGGGTCGGGGTGGCGAGCTGCCGGGCCAGCATGAGCAGCGCGGTCGGCTTCCCGGTGCGCAGGTCGTCGCCGGCCGGCTTGCCGGTGGTCACCGGGTCGCCGTAGACGCCGAGCAGGTCGTCGCGGAGCTGGAACGCCTCGCCGACGGCCAGGCCGTAGCGGGTGTACGCGGCGATCAGCGGCGCGTCGGCGGCGACGCCGGCCAGGCAGGCGCCGAAGAGCAGCGGCCGCTGGACGGTGTAGCTGGCGGTCTTGTAGCGGGCCACCCGCAGCGCCCGGTCCACCGACCAGTTCGCCGCGTCGTTCTCGCCGAGCACGTCGAGGTACTGGCCGGCGACGGTCTCGATCCGCATCTGGTCGTAGCAGCGCCGCACGTCGAGCAGCCGGGTCGGCGGCACGGTGGCGTGAGCCAGCAGCTGGTCGGCCCAGACCATGCAGAGGTCGCCGACGAGCACCGCGACCGCCTCGCCGAACCGGTCCGGGTCGCCCGCGTGCCCGGCCGCCCGGTGCCGGGCGGCGGCGGCGCGGTGCACGGTGGGCAGGCCACGCCGGGTGTCGGAGGCGTCCATCACGTCGTCGTGCACCAGGGCGAACGTGTGCAGCAGTTCCAGGGCGGCGAGCGCCGGCAGCACCGACGGCAGCGGGTCGTCGCCGCCGACCACCCCGCGCCAACCCCAGTAGGCGAAGGTCGGACGGACCCGCTTGCCGCCGGCCAGCACGCAGTCGCGCGCCGTCGCGGCGAAGCCGCCCATCGCTGTGTCGATCTCGGTGAGCGAATCGACCTCGGTGGCCAGGAACGCCGCGAGCGTGTCGTCGACCCCCTTGATCAGGTCTTTGGTGAACGCGGCCAGCACGCCGCGGACCGGATGGTCCGTCGCTCCCGGCTGTGCCGGCGCGACGCGGAGTGCGTTGCCCGCAACTGCGTCGTTGGCCATGTGGGCGAGCGTACCCTAGGGTTTACGAGTTGCGTCGATTGCTGCGTCGATTGCTGCGTCGAATCTCGAGGAGGGCCGGTGGACACCGATCTCACCGCTGCCTATGCCCGCTGCCAGGAGCTGCACAAACGACATGGGCGTACCTACTATCTCGCCACCCGTCTGCTCCCCACCTGGAAACGGCGGCACGTGCACGCCCTGTACGGATTCACCCGGTACGCCGACGAGATCGTCGACCGGACCGAGGACCTGCCGCCGGCCGAGCGCGCCGCCCGGCTGGACGAGTGGTCCGCCCTCTTCGTCGCCGGGCTCCGCGGGGAGCCGGTCGCCGACCCGCTGCTCCCCGCCGTGCTGCACACCATCGCCGTCTTCGACCTGGACCGGGCCGACTTCGCGTCGTTTCTGAAGAGCATGGCGATGGACCTGACGGTCATGTCGTACCCGACCTACGACGACCTGCTCGACTACATGGAAGGCTCGGCGGCGGTCATCGGGACGATGATGCTGCCGATCCTCGGCAGCTCCGACCCGGCCGCCGCCCGCGAGCCGGCCCGGCAGCTCGGCTTCGCCTTCCAGCTCACCAACTTCATCCGGGACGTCGCCGAAGACCTGGACCGGGGCCGGACGTACCTGCCCGACGAGGACCTGGCCAAGTTCGACGTCACCCGCGACGACCTGCTCGCGGCGAAGGCGCAGGGCCGCAGCACGCCGAAGATCCGAGAGCTGATCGAGTACGAGGTGACCCGCGCCCAGGCCCACTACGAGGCGGCAGCGCCGGGGATCACCCTGCTCGCCCCCGCCTCGCAGGCCTGCATGCGCACCGCGTACGCGCTCTACGGCGGCATCCTCGACGAGGTCGCCGCGCAGGACCACGACGTCTTCGTCCGCCGGGCCCTGGTGCCGCAGAGACGCCGGATGGCGGTGGCCGCCCGCGCCCTGCTCGCCCCGACCGGCACCCCGGTCGCCGTACCCGGACTGGGCCGATGAGCGCCGCGAGCGGGCGTACGGCGGTCGTGCTCCTAGCGCTTCGTCTCGCGCAGGAAGTCGACCAGCACCGGGTTCACCTCGTCGGGGCGTTCCAGGCTGGGCAGGTGACCGGCCCAGGGAAGGTCGAGGTGGCGGGCGTCGGCGAGCTGCTCTGAGAGCCGGGCGGCGATCTCCCGGAAGTCGGCGAGGTCGTGGCCGCCGGAGACGAGCAGGCTGGGGGTGGTGATCGCGGAGAGGTCGGTCTCGACCCTGATCGGGGGGAACTCCTCGACCACGGCCAGTTGCACCTCGAAGGCGTGCCGCTGCATCCGGCGTACCTTCTCCCGGGTCGCCTCGTCGGCGTGCGGGCCCAGCCAGGTCTGCACGTTGAGCTCGGTCGCACCGGCGACGTCACCGGCTTCGAGCAGCGCGTCCTCGCGCTCGCCGAACGCCCGGAGCTCGGCGCTGGGCTCGTGCCCGGCCAGCGCGGTGCAGAGCAGGGCCAGGGCGGTCACCCGGTCGGGCCAGCGGGCCGCGATCTCCAGCGCCACCCGCCCGCCGCCGGAGGCCGCGACCAGCGCCGCGTCCGCGACGCCCAGCTCGTCCAGGAGATCCACCACGTCCTGGGCGTTGTTCCACGGACGGTTCGGCATCGGGGAGTCGCCGAAGCCCCGCAGGTCGGCGCGCACCACGCGGTAGCCGGCGTCGACCAGGACGGGCAGCTGCGGGTCCCACATCCGCCGGTCGCAGGCCGTGGAGTGCAACAGGACCACCGTCGGGCCGTTCCCGGCCACATCATGAGAAAGCATCATCGCGCCACCCTAGGGGTCCGACTCCCCGGGCACCTCCGAATTCCACCCCGAGCGTCACAGGCAGGAGTGCAGCGCCTCGACCAGCTCGTCCACCCGGTCGTGCTCGGCCAGGCGCCCCGTCGCGTACGCGAAGGTGTAGCCACGCCCCGGGTCGGCCCACGCGCTGCTGCCCCCGATCCCGCCCATGCCCCAGCTCCCGTCCGGCTCCCAGCCCATCCCCAGCGTCCAGTGCGCGGGACGGTCCAGGACCAGGTCCGGGCCGTCGTACTGGACCCGGGTGGCCTCGGCGACGAGGTCGGGGCTGAACAGGCGTACCCCGTCCAGGGTGCCGCCGGCGAGCAGGCCCGCGTAGAGCCGGGCCAGCGCGGAGGCGGTGGCGTGCAGGTTGACCGCGGGGATCTCCGCGCCCCGCCAGAGCGGGCTGTTCACCACGGCCAGGTCCCGGCCGCCGGGCGGGTTGTCCAGCGCCCGGGCGCGCAGCGACCCCGGCTCGCCGAGCATCCGCACCGGCCAGTCCGGGTCGCCGTACGACAGGTCGGCGCACCGCCGCTGGTCGGCCGCGCCGAGGCCGAAGCCCAAGTCGAGGCGCCACGGACCGGCGATCTCCTCGGCCAGGAAGCGCCCCACCGACCGCCCGTCCACCCGCCGGACCAGCTCGCCCACCAGGTGCCCGTACGTCCAGGCGTGCTCGCCCGCGACGGACCCCGGCTCCCACTCCGGGTCGGCGGCGGCCAGGTCGGCGCAGAGCAGCGCCCAGTCGGCGACCGCCTCGGCGGGCCGGGGCACCGGGAAGGCCGGCAGCCCGGCGGTGTGGCTGAGCACCTGCCGGACGGTCGCCGGGGTGCGGAACCCGGGCCAGTAGGCGGCGACCGGGGCGTCCAGGTCGACCCGCCCCCGGTCGACCAGCATGAGCAGGCAGAGCGCCGACACCGGCTTGCCGACCGAGTAGACGTTGACCAGCGTGTCCGGCCGCCACGCCGCACCCGCCGCGCCGGCGACGAGGTCGACCACCGGGCGGCCGTCGTACCAGATGGCCAGGCCGGCGCCGGTCTCCCGGCCGGCGGCCAGCAGGTCGTGGAAGCAGTCCCGGACCGCGGCGAAGCGTGCGTGCATCCGGCCACCGTAGGTCCTGGGAAGGTTACCGGCTCGGGAATTCCGGCCCGGTCCGCTGGTCGGCCCCCGGCCGCTGGGGGATGCTGGCGGGATGGCGGAGCCGGAACTGGTGGACGTGGTCGTGGTCGGGCTCGGGGTCGGCGGGGAGGAGGTGGCCGGGCGACTCGCCGAGGCCGGCCTGACCGTCGTCGGCGTCGAACGGGACCTGGTCGGCGGGGAGTGCCCCTACTGGGGCTGCATCCCCAGCAAGATGATGATCAGGGCGGCGAACGCGCTGGCCGAGGCGCGGCGGGTCAACGAGCTGGCCGGCTCGGCCCAGGTGCTGCCGGACTGGGCGCCGGTGGCGAAGCGGATCCGCGAGGAGGCCACCGACACCTGGAACGACCAGGCCGCGGTGGACCGGTTCACCGGCAAGGGCGGCCGGTTCCTGCGCGGCAGCGGCCGGCTCGACGGCCCCGGCCAGGTACGCGTCGGCGAGCAGGTCTTCCGGGCCCGGCACGGGATCGTGCTCGGCACCGGCACCCGGCCCTCGGTGCCGCCGATCGACGGGCTGGCCGACACGCCGTACTGGACGAACCACGAGGCGATCGAGGTGGAGGAGCTGCCGGAGACGCTGCTGATCCTGGGCGGCGGGGCGATCGGGCTGGAGCTGGCCCAGGTCTTCGCCCGGTTCGGCGTCCGGGTCACCGTGGTCGAGGCGCTGGACCGGGTGCTCGCCGTCGAGGAGCCGGAGGCCTCCGCGGTGGCCGCCGCCGCGCTGCGCGCCGACGGGGTGGAGATCCGGACCGGCGTGAAGGCGGAGCGGGTCAGCCACGACGGGTCGACGTTCACCGTGCACTCGGGCGACCAGGAGTACCGCGCCGAGCGGCTGCTGGTGGTCACCGGCCGCCGGGCGCACCTGGACGAGCTGGGCCTGGAGACCGTCGGGGTGGACGCCGTGCAGCGCTACCTGCCGGTGGACGATCGGATGCACGTCGCCGACGGCATCTGGGCGGTCGGCGACGTGACCGGTGAGGGCGCCTTCACCCACATCGCCATGTACCAGGCGTCGATCGTGGTCGCCGACATCCTCGATCACGCCCGGCACGCCGACGGCGGCGCGGACCCCAGTGGCACCGCCAGCGTGGTGGGCGGCGCGATGGGTGCGGTCAGCGCGGTGGGCGGCGCGACGGCCACGCCCGGCCCGGCCGGCACCGTCCCGCGCGCCGACTACCGGGCGCTGCCCCGGGTCACCTTCACCGACCCGGAGGTGGGCGCGGTCGGCCTCACCGAAGAGCAGGCCCGGGGTCGCGGCATCAATGTGCAGGTCGGCTTCACCCAGCTGTCGTCGTCGGCCCGCGGCTGGATCCACAAGGCCGGCAACGAGGGCTTCATCAAGCTGGTCGCGGATGCCGACCAGGGCGTGCTGATCGGCGCGACGTCGGTCGGCCCGGCCGGCGGCGAGGTGCTGTCCGCGCTGGTGGTGGCGGTGCACGCGGCGGTGCCGCTCAGCCAGCTCCGGCACATGATCTACGCGTACCCGACGTTCCACCGGGCGATCGAGGACGCGCTGCGCGAGCTGAGCTGACTCAGGCGCCGTGGCGGCCGGCGCCAGCCGCGAACCGGGCCGCGCCGGCAGCCGAGTCCGCGGCCAGCGACTCCATGCCGTACGCCAGTTCGGTCGCCATCGCCTCCGGCGCCGGCAGGCCGGCACCGGCCAGCACGGACGCGCGGTCGTTGCGCAGGCAGGTCTGCGGGTGGCGGGCGATCTCGGCGGCCAGCCGCTCGGCCGCCGCCCGGGCCTCACCCGGCGGGACCACCCGGTTGACCAGACCCATCGCGTACGCCTCGTCGGCCGGCACCGGGCGGCCGGTGAGGATCAGGTCCATCGCTCGGCTCTCCCCGATCAGCCGGGGCAGCCGGACCGTCCCGCCGTCGATCAGCGGTACGCCCCACCGCCGGCAGAACACCCCGAGCGTCGCGTCGGACTCGGCGACCCGCAGGTCGCACCAGAGCGCCAGTTCGAGGCCGCCGGCCACGGCGTACCCGGAGATCGCGGCAATGACCGGCTTGGACAGCGCCATCCGGGTGGGCCCCATCGGGCCGTCGCCGTCGGGTTCGACCCGGTTGCCGCTGGGCGTACCGATGGCCTTGAGGTCGGCGCCCGCGCAGAACGTGCCGCCCGCGCCCCAGAGCACGGCGACGGCGGCGTCGGGGTCGGCCTCGAAGGCGCGGAACGCGTCGGCGAGCGCCCGCGCGGTCGGCCCGTCGACGGCGTTGCGCGACGCCGCCCGGTCGAGGACCACCGTGGTCACCGGTCCGTCGTGCGCCACGTGTACGGCCATCGGGACAGCATGCCCGGCGCCTGTGCCGGCGCGCCAGGCCGACCGGCGGAGCGCCCACCCCTTGGTGTGTGTTGGGCACGCTACAGAGCTGATGACGTAAACGAATCACACGGCGGCGGACCGGTCGGCCGCACAGCGTGCAGCGCCCGTCCCGACGACCGGACGGGGCACCGCTGTGTCGGGATCAGGGCCGCTCGGCCACCTGGGAGAGGAAGGCACGCCAGGCCGCGGGCGTGAAGGTCAGGGCCGGGCCGTCGGGGTCCTTGGAGTCGCGGACCGCGACCAGTCCGGGAAGGTTGTCGGCGACCTCGACGCAGGCACCGCCGTTGCCGCTGCTCCGGGTGCTCTTTCGCCACCGCGCGCCGATCAGCTCCATGTCTCCGCCACTTCCGTGATGAGGTCGACTGACTGCCAGTGGGACAGCGCCTCGCCGCGAACGTTCTCCCACGCTGCCATCATGGCCGCGATGTCCTCCGGGTCGCTAACGACTTGTCCCTGAACCTGATTGTCGAGATAGCCGGCGAGGCGGTGGTCGGGGCAGGTGGCGATCACGAACGGGCCGTTCAGGCCGGCGTAGGCGCCGACCGAGGACGGCACGACGTGCACCCGCACGTGCGGCTCCGCGCATGCCGCGACCAGGGCACGCAGTTGCTCGTGCATCGCCTCCCCGCCGCCGACCGGTCGACGGAGGACCGCCTCGTCCACCACGGCGGTGAACTGTGGCGGGTCGTCCCGCTTGAGGACGCCCTGGCGGGCGATCCGGGCCGCCAGGTGTCGCTCGACGTCGCCCCGGGGGATCAGGCCTGCGCCGCCGAGTACGGCGCGGGCATACGTCTCGGTCTGAAGAAGGCCCGGCAGAACGGTGGGCTCGAACCAGCGCAGGCACAGCGCTTCGCGCTCGATCTCCTGCCATGGACGGAACCACACCGGCTCACGACGTCTTGAAGTGTCCGGCCAGATGTCCGCGACGTCCCGCCCGAGCACGTCGGCAGCCGACGCGCGGTGCCGGGGATGAGGGATGCGGCCCTCAGTCAGCCACCGCCCGACCGTCTTCGGATCGACGCCGACCCGTTCGGCGAGCGACTCGGTCGTGTGCCCGGTCTCGCTGAGCGCCACCCTGAGCGCGTCGTTCACGGCCCCTCCATCGGACGTCCCGAATATCTGATGACCATATCCCTACGCGGTGTATCTGTCTGGTGACGCGCGGGAGGGTGGTCCCCATAGGACGGCGCAACCGGTGGAGGCGAGGAGCCCGGCGGCCTGCGTCAGCACGGGGGCCGCCTCGCCGGCGACGTCGGGGACGGCCCCCTCAATCTGCGAAGGGAGCCCCAGAATGCGTTTCCGGTTCTGGCGCCGCAAGGCCGAGACGTCGACCCACGTCCCCCGGCAGCGGCTGCCGTTGAACGAGCGGCCGGACTGGCTGACCCAGCCGACCGAGGTCTTTCCGACGTCCGACCCGGGCCGGGCCGACAATCTCACCCCGGCCCAGCGCTGGCGGGCCGGCGGGTGGCGGCGCAACGGCGGCCCACGGTGAGGCCCCGACCGCACCTGCCGATGCGTCCGCTGTGGCGGTGCCGGGGTTGCGGCGCGGAGTGGCCCTGCCAGCCGGCCCGGCTGGCGCTGCTGGTCGAGTACCGGGAGGACCGCACCGCCCTACTGGTCTACCTGACCACGGTGATGGCCGAGGCCGGCGCGCAGCTCTCCCAGCTCAACGGACACGCCATGCCGGAGAACCTGACCGAGCGCTTCCTGACCTGGGCGCGAGCCCGGTAACCGCGCGGCACAACTCTTCACACAACGCGGACCTCGGTCAGGCCGAGCCACGACGCCAACGCCTGCAGCTCGGCGTCGACCGCCGCGGTCATGGCGGGGGTGAAGGGGACGTCCCGGTGGACGCCGTCCACCCGCAGCACCGAACTCTTCCGGTCGGCCGTGGCGTCGACCTTGCCGATCAACTGGTCGTGGTGCAGCACGGGGAGCGCGAAGTAGCCCCAGCGTCGGTTCGCCTTCGGGACGTACATCTCCAGGCGGTAGTCGAAGTCGAAGAGCTCCAGGGCGCGCTTGCGGTCGTGGATCAGCCGGTCGAACGGCGACAGCAGCGCGGTACGCCCCGCGAACGGCTGGCCGAGCGCCGCCGGATCGACTCGCCACGTGCCCGGTGTGCCCGACACCTCCGCCGGCTCGCCGGCCTCCCCGACGTACGAGGAGCGGGCGATGCCCAGCGAGCGCAGCCGCCGCTCGTCGCGCCTGCGCCGCGCCTCGTCGAGCGGGATCACCGGCGTGCCGGCGGGGTAGACCCGTTCCGCCAGGTCCCAGAGACGCTGCCGGCCGACCCGGCCGGCGATGGCGACCTCGCCGCGCGCGGAGAGGAACTCCAGCATCTGGGTGACGTTGCGGTTGTTCGTCCAGCCGGTCGACGGCCACGGCACCACGCTGCTGTCCGGCACGTCCCGGGACAGCAGCGGCCCGGAGGCGCGCAGCAGGTCGAGCACGTCCCGGCGGAACGGGTCGTTCGCCTTCAACCAGTCGCGCCGGCGCGCCTCCTCCGGCCAGGCCGCCATCTCGGCCAGGTAGAGCCCGAGGTCCGCCATCGGCCGCACCATCGCGCGCTGCTCGAACGCCGTCCGGTCCCGCTCCACCGCGTGTAACAGCTGGGCCGGCGCGTACCCGGCGCCGAGCCGGGTCCACGCCACCAGGTCGGCGCTGGGTGCCACCGCCGCCGTCGGGTCCAGCTGCAGGAACGTCAACCGGTCCAGCACGGTCAGGAGGTCCGTCGGCCGGTGCGCGTCGAGCAGTTGGGCCCGGACGGCGATCCGCCGGGCCTCGCCCCGATCGAGTCGGTGAGCAGGCATGTGCACGAGGCTACTCAGAACGACTCGTCCAGGCTGACCTCCCCGCCGACCGCGACTTGGTACGCGGACACCCGCCGCTCGAAGAAGTTGGTCAGCTCCTGCACGTCCTGAAGCTCCATGAACGGGAACGGGTTCGTCGACCCGTACGCCGGCGGCAGGCCGAGCCGGGCGAGCCGGGCGTCCGCGACGTACTCCAGGTAGCGGCGCATGTCGGCGGTGTTCATCCCCGGCAGGCCGTCCCCGCAGAGGTCCCGGGCGAACGCCAGCTCGGCCGCCACCGCCTCGTCCAGCATGGTCCGCACCTCGTCGGCCATCTCAGCGTCGAAGAGGGACGGCTCCTCGGCTCGGACGGTGTCCACCACCGAGAAGGCGAACTCCATGTGCATCGACTCGTCGCGGAACACCCAGTTGGTGCCGGTGGCCAGTCCGGAGAGCAGACCCCGCGAGCGCAGCCAGTAGACGTAGGCGAAGGCGCCGTAGAAGAACAGCCCCTCCACGCAGGCCGCGAAGCAGATCAGGTTGAGCAGGAACGCCCGCCGGTCCGCCCGGCTCTCCAACCGCTGCAGCGAGCCGACCGAGTCGATCCAACGGAAGCAGAACTCCGCCTTGTCGCGGATCGACGGGATGTGCTCGACCGCCGCGAACGCCCTTGCCCGCTCGGCGTGGTCGGGCAGGTAGGTGTCCAGCAGGGTCAGGTAGAACTGGACGTGCACCGCCTCCTCGTAGAGCTGGCGGGACAGGTAGAGCCGGGCCTCGGGCGCGTTGACGTGCTGGTAGAGGTTGAGCACCAGGTTGTTCGCCACGATCGAGTCGCCGGTGGCGAAGAACGCCACCAGGCGGTGGACCAGGTGCCGCTCGCCGTCCGACAGTTTCGCCAGGTCGGATACGTCGGAAGCCAGATCCACCTCCTCCACCGTCCAGGTGTTGCGGATGGCCGCCCGGAACCGCTCGTAGAAGTCCGGGTAGCGCATCGGTCGCAGGGTCAGGTCCATACCGGGGTCGAGCAGCATCTTCACTGGCAGGCCTCGCAGATCTCGGGGTTCTCCAGCGAGCAGGCGACCGCGTCGCTCTCGCCGACGGACAGGGTGAGCAGCGCCGTCGCGACGGGCTTCGGCTGCGCCGGCACGACGCGCTTCGGCTGCGCCGGCGCCGGGGCGGCGACGGTGGTCTGGGCGATCCGGGTGGCCGGGCGGGACCGCAGGTAGTAGGTCGTCTTCAGCCCGGCCCGCCAGGCGTACGCGTACATCGAGGAGAGCCGGCCGATCGTCGGGCTGGCCTGGAACAGGTTCAGCGACTGCGACTGGTCCACGTACGGCGCCCGGGCCGCGGCCAGGTCGATCAGCGCCTTCTGCGGCAGCTCCCAGGCGGTGCGGTGCAGCGCCTTCAGTTCCGCCGGCAGGTCCAGCCCCTGCACCGAGCCGTCCGCCCGCTTGATCGCGTCCCGGGTGGCCGAGGTCCACCGGCCCAGCCGCTTCAGGTCGGCGACCAGGTGCCGGTTGACCTGGAGGAACTCCCCGGAGAGGGTCTCCCGCTTGAAGACGTTGGAGACCAGCGGTTCGACGCACTCGGCGCAGCCGGCGATCGAGGCGATGGTGGCGGTCGGCGCGATCGCCACCAGCAGCGAGTTGCGCAGCCCGTGCCGGGCGACCTTCTCCCGCAGCGCCGTCCACGCCTCCGGCCGCGCCGGTCGGGCGTCCGGCCAGTGGTCCGGGTGCAGCACCCCGCCGGCCGCCCGGGTCAGCGGGTACGCCGGGTGCGTCCCGCGCGCCGCGGCCAGGTCGGCCGAGGCGTCGTACGCGGCGAGGGCGACCTCCTCGGCGATCCGGGTGGAGAGCGCCAGCGCCTCCGCCGAGTCGAACGGCAGCCGCAGCGCGGCGAATACGTCGGCCAGCCCCATCACCCCGAGCCCGAGCGGACGCCAGCGCCGGTGCGCGGTCGCCGCCTGCCCGGTGGGGAACCAGTTCCGGTCGATCGCCCGGTCCAGCGCGCCGACGGCCAGCCGGACGGTCCGCGCGAGCGCCGCGAAATCGACCCCGTCGGCCGTCAGGAGCGCGGTCAGGTTGACCGAGCCGAGGGTGCAGACGGCTGTCTCGTCGTCGCTGGTCACCTCGAGGATCTCGGTGCACAGGTTGGAGTGGTGCACCACCCCGCCACCGTTGCCGACCTGGTTGCAGGTCCGGTTCGCCGCGTCCTTGAACGTCATCCAGCCGTTGCCGGTCTGCGCCAGGGTGCGCATCATCCGGCCGTACAGCGTGCGGGCCGGCAGGGTCCGCACGGCCCGGCCCGCCGCCTCCGCCGCCCGGTACGCGGCGTCGAACTCGTCGCCCCAGAGGTCGACCAGCTCCGGCACCTCCTTCGGGTCGAAGAGCGACCAGTCGGCGTCCGCCTCGACCCGGCGCATGAACTCGTCCGGCACCCAGTTGGCCAGGTTGAGGTTGTGGGTACGCCGGGCCTCGTCCCCGGTGTTGTCCTTCAGCTCCAGGAACTCCTCGATGTCGGCGTGCCAGGTGTCCAGGTAGACGCAGGCCGCACCCTTGCGCCGGCCGCCCTGGTTGACCGCGGCCACGCTGGCGTCCAGGGTGCGCAGCCACGGCACGATGCCGTTCGACCGGCCGTTGGTGCCCCGGATCAGCGACCCCCGCGAGCGCACCCGGGACCAGGAGATGCCGATCCCGCCGGCGAACTTGGACAGCTTCGCCACCTGCGTGTAGCGCTCGTAGATCGAGTCCAGCTCGTCGCGGGGCGAGTCGACCAGGAAGCAGGAGGAGAGCTGCTGGTGCCGGGCGCCGGCGTTGAACAGCGTCGGCGAGCTGGGCAGGTAGGCGAGCAGGGCCATCGCCCGGTACAGCTCACCGGCCTCCTCCACCGTGTCCGACAGGCCGGCGGCGACCCGCAGCCAGAAGTGCTGCGGCCGTTCCAGCACCGCCCGGGTGCCCGGGTGGCGCAGCAGGTAGCGGTCCTGCAGCGTGCGCAGTCCGAAGTACTCGAACGCGTCGTCGTGGGCATGGTCGACCAGGGCGTCGAGGGCGGCGGCGTGCGTCGCGACGAAGCCGGCGAAGCCGGGGTCCAGCAACCCCTCGGCGTACGCGGCCGCGACGCTGTCGCTGAACGTGGTGATGCCCTGGGCTGCCGTCTCGTCGGCGATCCGCCCGGCGAGCAGGCGCGCGGCGAGTCGGGCGTACGCCGGCTCCTCGGCGGTCAGGCCAGCCGCCGCCGCGACGGCCAGTTCGGCCAGTTCGGCGGCGTCGGCCCGGGCGGTGCGCCCCGACTCGACCAGGGCCAGGATCCGGTCCGGGTCGGTGTCGGGCAGGTCGTGGTGGTGCCGGTGCAGCAGGTCCCGCAATGCCTCGACCGCGGGCGGGGCGAAGGTGGATGACGCCGTCACGTGCTCTCCTGGGTCGTCGGTGGGGACCGCGGGAGGGCACGACGGCACGCCGGACCGCCGCCGGTCGGTGTGCCGGCGGTGCTCCGTACGGCTCGACGGCCCTCCCACGAGGCCCCAAGGTGGTACGCGCGCCGGACGGCGCGCTCTGCTGGCAGGTCTTCGGACTCGCGGGCCGACGCGTTTCCGCGTTCGCCTACTGGCCGTCGCTTCCCGGGCCCCGTCGGGCCCAGTGCTTGATGACGGCGGTCGTTCCCGCTCACCGCTGCGGGGCAGTCCCGGATTCGCACCGGGTTCCCTGTTCGGCGCGACGCCTGGCGGGCGTCGCGCCTGGCCGACCATGAGGTCGAACCAGCAGTACGAGTGATCCTAGATGTAGTGGTGACGGAAAAGCCAGCACACAACATGCTGTGGGCGTGTCGCCTTGCCGAGAATTTCGGCCGGTCGTACAACCTGGACTGGGCCCGACCCCGTCAGCGGGGTGGAATCTTTCACGGAGGGGTGGGTGGATGCGGGCGGCCTGGAGCAGGAGTACGTCGAGTACGTCACCGCGCGGCTGCCGGTGCTGCGCCGGATCGCCTGCCAGCTGCCATGGACGGGGGTGCCAGCCTCCAGATCTTCAACGTGCAGGGCATGTACGTCGAGATGGCCGCCCACGACAAGGCCACCCTGCGGCAGATCGGCGGGAACCTGGACGGCCTGTTCCGCGGCGCCACCTTCCACCCGAAGATCGCCGACTGGCGTTGATCCCCCGATCGGGCGACGTGTGTTCTGCACACCCGTCGTCCGGTTTGGGGCGGCTCCTGCCGGGAAGTCGGACGAGGTGCGTGAACTGCTGACGAAACTCGAACAAGCATCGGCGCTGGACCGGGTGGGCGACCGGCTGCAACGCGCCGTCCAGGCCACCCTGCGTCCGCAGCGGGTCCGGGACGCGCTGCACGGCGTCTGGCTCGGCCACCCGCTGCATCCGGCGATGGTGCAGGTGCCGGTCGGCGCCTGGATCTCCGCCGCCGTGGTCGACCTGCTGCCCGGTCAGCGCCGGGCCGCCACGGCGCTGGTCGGGCTCGGCACGGTCAGCGCGGTGCCCGCCGCCGTGGCCGGGCTCAACGACTGGGCCAGCCTCACCCGCGACCAGCGCCGGGTCGGCCTGGTGCACGCCGCCTCCAACGTCGTCGGGGTGGCCCTCTACGGGGGCTCGCTGGCCGCCCGGCTGAACGGGCGGCACGGGCTGGGCAAGGCGCTGGCCTACCTGGGGCTCTCCGCGGCGAGTGCCGGGGCGTACCTGGGTGGGCACCTGGCGTACAAGCAGGGGGCGCAGACCACCCAGAGCGTCTCCGAGCTGCACCGGATGAGCGACGGCTGGCACTCGCTGGCCGACCTGGCCACCCTGCCGCAGCGGCAGCTGGTCACCCGCGAGGTGGACGACGTCTCGGTGATCCTCTACCGGCACGGCGACGACGTCACCGTGATGCTGGAACGCTGCCCGCACCAGAGCGGCCCGCTCGGCCAGGGCGAGGTGCAGGAGATCGACGGCCACGACTGCGTGGTCTGCCCCTGGCACGGCAGCGCGTTCCGGCTCAACGGTGGCGAGGTCGTGCACGGGCCGTCCGCGAACGACCAGCAGATCCTGCCGACCCGGGTGGTCGACGGGGTCCTGGAGACCCGCCTGCCCTGACTGAGCCCGCCGACCGCCGCCACCCGTGCCGCCGGGCAGTTTCAGCAGCTGACCGGGGCGGATCCGTCCGGTCCGGGTCGGTGAGCCGGTTGAGCCGGGCGTGCACCGGATGCCCGACCGGCTCAGCTATCCGGCCGCCGCCGGCACCTGGGCGCTGCTCAGGCTGACCGGCGCGGGACCGGCGCCCTGGCTGCGTGCCACGCTCGCCGGGCTGGGTCTCGCGCTCGGGTTCGCGGCGACGACCCTGCTGCTCGGCCGGCGCGGATTCGGGCTCGGCGACGCCAAGCTGGCGCTGAGCGTCGGGGCGCTGCTCGGCTGGTACGGCTGGCCGGTCCTGCTGGTTGGGCTGGTGCTGGCCTTCGCGCTCTCCGCGCTGGTCGCCCTCGGCCTGCTGGCCGCCCGCCGGGCCAACTGGTCCAGCCACCTGCCCTTCGGCCCGTTCCTGATCGCCGCGACCGCCCTGACTCTCCTCCTCACCCCGTGACCGCCCGGCGGGGCGTCAGCGGGGTGGCACGGGGCTGATGGCGAGGCGCGCCGCGCGGCGGACCTGCCAGCGCAGGGCCTCGGCGACCGGGCGGGCCGCCAGCGGGGTGACCAGCGCGCCGACCAGTACACCGAGGAGCAGGCCGGCGGCCACGTCGTGCGGGTAGTGCACGCCGATGAAGGTGCGGGAGAGCGCGGCGAGCAGGGCCAGCGGTGCGGCGACCAGTCCGATCCGGCGGTGCAGCAGCAGGGTCGCGGCGGCCAGGGCGCCGGCGATGGTGGCGTGGTTGCTGGGGAAGGACCAGTCACCCGTCGGTGGGCAGTGGGCGGCCACGATCACCAGATCGGCCGGGCTGCGACAGGGGCGGTCCTCGGCGACCAGGTCCTTGAGTCCCTCGCTGCCGCCGTACGCCAGCAGCACCGACACCGGGGCGGCCAGGGCGAGCGCCCGGCCCCAGATGTCGCCGCCGAGCAGCCGGGTCGCCGCCGCGAGCACCAGCAGCACGCCGAGCAGCAGGACCGCCCCCTCGGTGAAGTGGGTGGCGAACCAGTGCACCGGCGGCGGGGTGGCGTCGGCGAAGTCGACGATGTCGTGGTACCAGTCGACGCTGATGTCGGGAACGTCGGTCATAACGGTGTCAGTCATGAATCACCTCACCGTTTGTTCATACTCCGTTCACCTGGAGGTTGGGCGGGAATCCCCGGGAGGGGGCGGCTGGCTCAGTCGGCGGCGGCGGGGGTCGGCTCGGCGGGCTCGCGCTGCGCCGGCTGGGCGGCCACCCCGGACATCCGCTCGACCAGCGCCTCCAGTGCCTCGAAGGCGTACGCCCAGTTGTGGCACTTGAAGCTGCGCAGGCCCTCGATCGGAGTGCGGCAGTCGGCGCAGTACACCCCCGGGATCGCGTCCGGCACCTCGGTGTTGACGTACTTGCGCTCGCCGAGGATCACCCGGGCGATCATCGCCGGGTCATGCACGCCGTGCAGCGCCGAGGCCACGATGTCGTACCAGTTCACCCGCCGCCCGCACTTCGGGCAGTCCGGCTCGTCGCCGCTGACCCAGAGCGGCGCGCCGATGCTGCGCGCCGGCATGCCGAGCAGCTTCTCCAGCCGGCGTACGTCCGGCTCCGGCGTCGTCCAGCGGTGCCGGCCCGGCAGCGAGGCGGGCGAATCGTAGACGGCGCGGAACACGACCGGATCCACCTCCACGGTCTCGCGCTTGCTGGTCATGCGGAACCTCCTCGACGCTCGGTAGGCACCACCGTCCTACCAGGTGAATGGGTTGCGCAGCCGGATCATGGACACGACGGGTCAGCGGTGTGTCGCGCAGGTTGCTACACATCAGGGCGCGAGACGTCGACGGAGAGAACGCTGTCGTGACCGGTGAGCCGGCAACCACCCCGACCGAGGCCGAGTCGCGGCCGAACGTCGCCCGGATGTACGACTACTACCTGGGCGGCTGCCACAACTTCGCCGTCGACCGGGCCGCCGCTGAGCGCCTTGCAGGCCGTCGGCCCCACCGAGCCCGCCGTCCGTGCGGCGATCTTGGGCCTGAAGCTCGACCCGGCCGTCCATCAGGATGCCGCCGCGCCGGACGGCAAGGTCGGCGTGGCTCTGCAGACCACGCAGACGGCAACGCCGTTGCCCGGTTTTGACTGCTGCATCGGGCACGGGGCGGGCACGACTACGGCACCCATTTGGTTCGGTCAACTGCGCAGTTCGCAGGACGTTGACGGTAAGTCACTGGCTTGCTCTGGCATCCAGCGGAGAGACTCCCGATAGCTGATAACCGTCGAGCCAGGCCCATCCGTCGTAGATGATGCAGTCAGGCACTCGGACGAGCCGGAAGAAGATTGGGCTGACGAACTGAGCGCTCGCGGCCCTGGCGACATAGAGCAATCCCCGCGCCTTCTTCTGTACGAGCCGGCGAGTTCAGTCGGTGGAAGCATTTGCCTCGACGAGTTCGGTGAATATCTCGGAGGGCTTCTTCCAATCGTGGATCTTACGCGGTCGGTCGTTGATCTCGGAAGCCACCATCGCCAGATATTTGGGGTCGGAGGTGATTGGGACGCCCTTGGGGAAGTACTCCCGCAGGATCCGGTTGGCGTTCTCGTTGCTGCCGCGTTGCCAGGGTGAGTGCGGGCGGGCGAAGTACACCGGCAGCCCGGCGGCGGTGATCCGGGCGTGGCCGGCCATCTCCGACCCGCAGTCCCAGGTCAACGACCGGGCCAGCTGCGGCGGTAGGGTCCCGGCGGCGGCGATGATCGCGTCGCCGACGGTCAGGGCGTCCCGGCCGGTCAGCGGGACCAGGACCACGAACCGGGAGGTGCGCTCGACCAGCGTCGCTACCGCGCTCTTGCCTGCCTTGCCGATGACCAGGTCGCCTTCCCAGTGCCCGGGGACCTGCCGGCCCTCGACCTCGGCGGGGCGTTCGTCCAGGTAGCGCGGCTCACGGATCCGCGGCGCCGGCGCCGGACGGGCACCGCCACGCCGGGCCGTGCGGCCGGTACGCAGCCGGATCAACTCCCGCGCCAGAGTGGACACCGGCTGGGCATACACCCACTGGTAGATCGCCTCATGAGACACCCGGTAAGCCTGATCGTCGGGGTAGTCGAACGCCAGCCGACCCGCGATCGACGCCGGCGACCAACCCAGCCGCAGACGCTCGCGTACCACCTCCTGCAGGCCCGGCGCCCGCTCGACCGCCCACGTCTTCGGCCTGCACCGGGCGACCGCCGCCGCCGCGTCGGCCGCCGCGGCCCGGTACCCGGCCCGGCCACCGTGCCGGGCAACCTCCCGCGACACCACCGACGGATCCCGGCCGATCAGCACACCGATCTGCTTGTACTCCAGGCCTTCGGCCAGGCCACGGGATATCTCTTCACGGTCAGCCAAGGTCAATATTGCGCGCACGGCGGAACATCCTGTCCCACCGAACCATCAAGATCAAATGCTACGACCGGCTGAACCTGCCGCCCTGACCAGGACATTCGCGGCCTTGATCAGGATCGCTGACCTGCGTTTGAGTGGACCCAATGTGGCAGAACCCGAACCGCATTCACGCCGTTCAGGGGCCAGTTGTCACCCGTTACGGCGGTTCGGCGGCGGCTGATCGGCGAGTAGGTGGTCGCCCGCAAAGACGGTCCGACGTCGCCGCCCGAGGCGGGGTCAGCTGGAACCGTTGCCGCCGAGAAACATGGGCCGCTCGAAGAAGGTCTCCAGCACGACGATGGTCTGGGTGCCGGTGACGCCGTCGACGGCGAAGACTCGTCGCAGCACGGCCTGCAGCTCCTCGGTGGTCGAGGTGCGGATCTTCGCCAGCAGCGACGCCGACCCGGCGATGATGTGCGCTTCCTGGATCTCGGGTATAGCCGCCAGCGCGTCGCGGGTCGGCGGGTCGCCCATCCAGGCGCTTGCCTGCAGCATGACGTAGGACAGCACTCCGCGGCCGGCCGCAGCCGGATCGACGTCGACGGCAGTACGCCGGATGACACCGCGTTCGCGCAGCTTGCGCACCCGCTCATGGGCCGACCCAGCCGACAGCCCGACCGCCCGACCCAAGGACGCGTACGACTGCGTCGCGTCGACCTGCAGCTGCGCCAGCAAAGCCCGGTCGATGCCGTCCATACGCGCTCCAAGATGTGAAACGGACAACTCTGCTGTTGACCATATCAGATTCTGTGGGAAAGACTTCTTACCGAATCTCATTCTAGCAGCGAGGAGAGTTCGGTGGCTGAGACCATCCCTGCCCAGTTCCAGATGCTCGACGAGCGCTTCCGCTACTGCAACGGCGACTTCGTCGTCGAACGCCTGCACACCGGCTCACGCAAATCAGAGGGCCCGGCGTACTTCCCGGCCGGGCGCTACCTGGTCTGGAGCGACATCCCCAACGACCGGCTCATGCGCTGGGACGAGACCACCGGCGCAGTCGGCGTCCTGCGGCACGGCTCCGGTCACGCCAACGGCAACACCGTCGACCGCCAGGGCCGGCTCATCACCTGCGAGCAGGGCAACCGGCGGGTCACCCGCACCGAACACGACGGCACCGTCACCGTGCTCGCCGACCGCTACCAGGGCAAGCGGCTCAACAGCCCCAACGACGTCGTCGTACGTGCCGACGGCACGATCTGGTTCACCGACCCGAGCTACGGCATTGATGGCGACTACGAGGGCAACAAGGGCGACAGCGAGTTCGGTGGCGCCTGCTACGTGTTCCGCCTCGACCCGGCCACCGGCGACCTGCGAGTCGTCGCCGACGACTTCTGCCGGCCCAACGGTCTCGCTTTCTCCGCCGACGAGCAGCGGCTCTACATCGCCGACACCCGCCAGGAACCCAGTCACATCCGCGTCTTCCACGTCACCGCCGAAGGCGCCCTGACCGGCGGGAAGATCTTCGCCGAGTGCGACTTCGGACGCTTCGACGGCCTGCGTCTCGACGCCGACGGCCGGGTCTGGGCCGCGGCCTGGGACGGGGTGCACTGCTTCGACCCCGACGGCACCCTCATCGGCAAGCTGCTGCTGCCCGAGTCCGTCGCTAACCTCACCTTCGGCGGGCCGAAACGCAACCACCTGTTCATCACCGCCGCCACGAGCGTGTACACGCTGCGCGTCACCGTCAACGGCGCCCGTTATCCCGAGCCGACCCAGCAGGTGCGCCGATGAGCCACGCACACACTGCGCCAGCCGGATGGCAGCGACACATCGCCGAGGACCTGGCGGTGACAGCCGGGTTCGGCCCTGCGGTAGAGGCCGACCGGCGAGCACAGTTCCTCGTCGACCAGCTGATCACGGCGGCCATCGGGCCCTGGTCCTCGGCATCAGCGGGGCATCGATTCGGCTAGTGCCGGGCGCAGGTTGAGGTTGAGCCCATCGACGGCGCATGGCAGGCTCGTGCCCCATGATCGATGAATTCGGGAAAGAGTACCTGCACAGCGATTTGCGTGAGATCCGCGAGACGATGCTGTGGAAGCTCGATGGGTTGACCGAATACGACATCCGCCGCCCCCTGACCTTGACGGGGACCAACCTTCTCGGCCTGGTCAAGCACCTGTCGCTTTCGGAGTCCAGGTACTTCGGCGAGGTCTTCGACCGGCCGTTCCCCGAACCCCTGCCCCGGTGGGACGACCTCGGGGCGCGCGACGCCGACATGTGGGCGACCGAGCATGAGACGCGCGAGGAGATCACCGACCGTTACCGTCGCGTGTGGAAGCATTCGGACGCGACGATCAGCGCCCTCGCCATCGACTCGCCTGGCCACGTGCCGTGGTGGCCGCGCCCTGACGTGAAGCTGTTCAACATCCTGGTCCATGTGCTCACCGAGACCAGCCGGCATGCCGGACACGCCGACATCTTGCGCGAACAGCTCGATGGCTCTACAGGGACAGCAGCTAAGTACGCGAATTCGCAACGCGACGCGGCGCTCTGGGAAGCCCGGCGCACGAAGATCGAGCGGGCTGCCAAGGCGGCCGTCGCCAAGCCCGATCACGATGGTCCCATCAACGCACACAACTGAACCGCGACGATGCCGGGTCAACTGGTTCGACCGCCGCTATTGGCGGTCTGTCCTGGTGGGATGCGCCGGACCTGAGGTGAGATGGGCGCGGCCGATGGACGCCACCTCGCTGGCGGCGAAACTCAAGGAGCACGGCATCTGGGCGCCGGCCGCGCGGAACACCGCATCTTGTCTTCGGGCAGCACCGGGCGGGCGGCCGGCGCCGTCGGGCGCCCGGTCGCCGCGCGCCAGGTGAAGGGATGTGCGCGAGGTGAAGCGACGCGCATCGGATAAGGAACGCGGACAGGTCCAGCGACGTGCGCTGGGTGAAGGCACGACTGTTGTCGCTACTGGCCGTTCGTCGTCTCGACCCGGGCGATGAGCTGCTTGAGTCGCGCGATCTCCTCGGCGAGCGCGGCGTTGCCCGCCGCGGTGAGGGTGATCCAGGTCCGGCCGCGCCGCCCGGCGTAGCCCTTCTCGACCTCGACCAGACCGGCCGTCTCCAGCACGCCCAGGTGCTGGGAGAGGTTGCCGGCGGTCAGCTCCAACTGGGTGCGCAGGAACCCGAACTCCACCCGGCGCGCCTCGTGCGCGATGGTGAGGATGCCGAGCCGGACCCGCTGGTGCACCAGGTCGTCGATCCCGGTGACCGGATGCGCGGGTGCCGTCTCGTCCGGCTCCGGGGCGTCGACCGGGCCGGTCACCGGGGCCGCCGCAGCCGTTGCGCCAGCGCGAAGCCGGCGCTGCCCAGCAACAGCACGCCGCCGCTGATGAGCAGCATCGGTACGAACTGCGACTGGCCCCCCCAGTGGACCCCCCACCCGAAGTTGATCGGCACCAGCACCACCGCCAGGTACGCGATGGTGAACAGCAGCAGCGCGACGTGCCGCTCCAGCCAGGCCAGCACCAGCAGCGCCAGCCCGATCGCGCTGGTCGGCCCGAGCAGCCGGAACAGGAACTGGACGAAGGCGGACGGGTGGAGTAACGCCTGCGGGTCGGGGACGATCCAAGCCCCGGCGCCGGCTGCGTCGGCGGCGACCAGGACGACCGAGAGCGCGACACCGGTGAGCACGTACGGCAGCACCCGGGCGTCCACCCCCCGGGCCCGGGCGACCCGCAGGTACCCGCCGGCGATCACCACGTACGCCAGGACCGCCGCCGCCAGCCAGTAGAACTCCGCGGCCGCGAACCACACTTTGCACACCTGACCGTCGGCCACCGCGTGGCAGTCGCTGACGACCGGGTGACCGTACCGGTACGCCGGGATCGCCCCGAACGTCACCACGGCCAGCACCAGCAGCGGCAACCACGTCACCCGCTGGGCAAGACGAACCCGGCGTGCGAGGTCGCGCGCATCAGCCAGCAGCCGGCGTGGGTCACCGCCGGCAGGAACCGCATCGGAAGTCATGCCAACAGGTTTCCATAACAAACCGATTGGCGCTAGTAGCAGTGTTTGGTTTGGCAGGATCGGCGGATCAAGTTCGTCGGGCTGCGGATCACATTCGATGGGAACCGATACGTGCGATGAGACCGGCCTGAGCGCGGCATCTCGGTTGCACCAGCAAGCAACGGCCGGCATCCAGGGCATGTCCTCGGTGGCCTGGACGAGATAGCTCCCGAGGTAGAGGGGCCAACGACACCGGAGCATCCGCGTACTCCGCCCGTAGCTCCCGCTTCCGCGTCGGGCAGGGCCAGGGCAGGTCGCAGCCTCCGCAGCTCCAGACCGGCATGACCGGGCCATGAGTGGTCACCGCACACCGCCGAGGAACCGGGCGGTGATCGTCCGGGCCTGCCGGCTGGTCGCCCAATCCACCTGCCAGCACGGGTACGGAGTCAGCCGCGACCACCAGGCGCGGCAGCCGGCGCACATGCCATCGAGCCCCCGGACGTGCACCGCGAGGAGCCATGACCGTTGGCGACGGCCTGGACCTGGTCCTCGTCGACCCCTTGACCACCGGGCAATCAACATGCGGCGCTGACCTGCACCTTTGGCGGCCTTGACCTGCGACGACGGTCCCTCAACGTCCACGCTTGTAAGGCCGGACCCAAGCGCGAAATCGGGTTTCGATCCGCCGGTCGCCGGGCCGGTGCGAGACTGGGCGCGTGCCAGCCCCGCCGGCGCCCCAGCGTCGGTCGAGCCGACCCGGCAGGTGGAGAACATGTCCAACGACAATGGAATCCGTCCCTTCCGGCTCGACACGCCGGAAGAAGCGATCGCCGACATGCGTCGCCGGATCGCGGCCACGCGCTGGCCCAACCGAGAGCTGGTCACCGTCGCTCTCAGGGCGTGCAGATGGCGACGGTCCAGGAGCTGGCCCGCTACTGGACGACCGATCACGACTGGCGCGCGTTCGAGGCGAAGCTGAACGCCCTGCCGCAGTACACGACCTACATCGACGGCGTCGAGATCCACTTCATCCACGTGCGGTCGCAGCACGAGAACGCCCTGCCGCTGATCATGACGCACGGTTGGCCAGGCTCGGTCGTCGAGCTGCTCGGGGTCGTCGGCCCGCTCACCGACCCGACCGCGCACGGCGGCACCCCCGAGGACGCATTCCACCTGGTGCTGCCGTCCTTGCCGGGCTACGGCTTCTCGGGCGAGCCGACCGAGCTCGGCTGGGAGAACGGCCGCATCGCACGCGCGTGGGCGGAGCTGATGGACCGCCTCGACTACACGCGCTACGTCGCCCAAGGGGGCGACGTGGGCGCCGCCGTCACGGACGCGATGGGCCGCCAAGCACCCGAGGGACTGCTCGGCATCCACATCAACTTGCTCGCCGGGGCGATCGGTCTCAAGGACCAACTGCCGGCGGAGTCCGAGCAGGAACGCGCGGCGCACGACGCGCTCAACACGTTCACGATGGACGGCTTCGGCTACTTCCTGGAGCAGTCCACCCGGCCGCAGACGATCGGCTACTCCCTGCTGGATTCACCCGTCGGGCTGGCGGCCTGGATGCTCGACCACGACACGGACAGCTACTACAAGATCTCCCGCGCGTTCGTCGACGGCGAGCCCGTGGGCGGCCTCACCCGGGACAGCATCGTCGACAACATCACGCTGTACTGGCTGACGGGCACCGGCGCGTCGGCCGCCCGGTGGTACTGGGAATTTGGACGGTTCCTGGCCGCAGCCGGTGCGGCCGGCCAGGCCCCTCCGCCGGTCTCGGTTCCGGTCGGCTTCACGACGTTCCCCGGCGAGCTCTGGGCTGCCCCGCGCAGCTGGGTCGAGACGGTCTACCCCAACCTCACGTACTTCAACGAGGTCGACAAGGGTGGCCACTTCGCCGCCTGGGAGGAGCCGGAGCTCTTCTCCACCGAGGTGCGGGCCGCGTTCCGGCCGCTGCGGAAATCCTGAGCCCGCACCGGTTCGCGCGTGATCCTCCTGGTCGGTGAGCCGCCGCACGCGCGTCTAATTGCCGCCCCGTCAAGCGAAGGTTGACGCGGCGCTTCGCGACGAGGCCGTGGTGGGGATGCGGCGCGTGCCCCAGCCGGTTCGATCAGGTGCTTCGCGAGGACGGTCAGGACCGGGCGGGGCAGCCGTCGTCAGGTTGTCCCGGCAGAATCAAGCCATGCGGCGGGGAAAGGCCGGGAGAATCCTGGCGGTGTCGGGCACGATGCTCATGCTGATGACCGGGTGCGGTGGCTGGCAGGACGGCAAGGACCTGGCTCAGGCGAAGGAGCGCACCAGGGACGACGCGTGGCAGCAGACGCGCGACGTGCAGCGAATGATCGACTACGACCACGCCGACCGGGCCGACCTCTTCATCCGCTCTGCCGGACGAGTGAAGGGCGTCGAGGTGATGCAGGTCAGCGGATCGACACCCGACACGGGCGACGGCGTGGTCCTGGTGATTCGCGTGCACGGCCGCACCCCGATCGTCGACTCGTGGAATCGGCGCACTGGTGAGCAGTTGGTCCTGCAGCACTGCTTCCGGCTCGTCTACGACCGCACCGTCAGAGATGAACCGGTCGGCGCAGCCCATCCGGCCGACCTGGTGGAGTGCCCCACCACCGCACCGCTCAGCATTCCGGCGAGTCCCGAACTGCCCGCCGGCGCCCGCTGACGGCCAGGCTTCCTGGCGCTACCTGGGACCTACTGCTGTATTTCGCTGCTGTACTGGCCCTGATCGCGGTATCGATGAGCACGGTCAGGGCCTCTGACCTGCGGTGAGTGGGCCGCCAGGGACTCGAACCCTGAACCTATGGATTAAAAGTCCACAGCTCTGCCATTGAGCTAGCGGCCCCGCCCGCTCAGGCTACCGGAACCCGCTCGCTCGAGCCTTCCGGCTTCCCGCCGCCCGTCGATGTCCGACAGCCGACGTAGAAACCACCGCGCATGCGGGTGAGCCGTTCGACGATGGCCCAAGGTGCCGGGGCCGGCCAGGTGGGGGCCATGACCTTGTTGCGTACCGCCGTGCTGGCCGCGGCGACGCTGGCGACCGGGCTGATGGCGGGGCTCTTCTTCGCGTACTCGTGCTCGGTGCCGGGTCTGGCCGCGACCGACGACCGGAGCTTCGTCGGGACGCTGGCCCTGATCGGTGCCCTGCTGGCCCGCCGCGCCTGAGCCGCCGCGGCGGGACGCCGGTCGGGGCATGGGGCGGACGGCGGGGGGAACCGGGACGGGCGTGAGGATGAGCAGTACGCCTGCGGTGGCCGCGTCGAGCGAGGCGGTCGGCGCGGACGGCGTACGGCAGCCGGGCGGCGAGGTGCACGCCTGGCTGCCAGGGCAGAACCAGACCGTCTGCGGGCTCCCGCTCAGCCGGACCCGGCTGCGCCGCTTCCCGCACGTGCCGTTCGACTACGCCTCCACCGACGTGCTCACCGAGGCCGACCCGGTCGGCTACATCTGCCCGCGCTGCCTGGCCGCCACCCAGGGTCGCCGCCGGCAGGAGAAGAGCTGGGTACGCCAGTCGCCCCGGCCGTGACCGGTCCGGGGGTTGGAGTCCGGTTCAGCGGGTACCGCAGCCGATATGCGGATCGTGATCGTCGGGGCCAGCGGCAACGTGGGGACGGCGGTGCTGCGCCGGCTGCGTCAGGAGCCCGGGCTGGAGCTGGCCGGGGTGGCCCGCCGGCTGCCCGGGCCGGACGCCGGTGAGCCGTACGACCGGGTGGAGTGGCACTCCTGCGACGTCGGGGCGCCCGGCGCGGCCGACAAGCTCGCGGCGATCTTCGCCGGGGCCGGGGCGGTGGTCCACCTGGCCTGGCAGATCCAGCCCAGCCACGAGCAGCGCACCCTGCACGGGACCAACGTCGGCGGCAGCCGGGCGGTGATCGACGCGGTCCTCCGGGCCGGCGTCCCCGCCCTGGTGTACGCCTCCTCGGTCGGCACGTACGCGCCCGGCCCGAAGGACCGCCCGGTCAGCGAACGCTGGCCGGCGACCGGGGTGCCCGGGTCGTCGTACAGCCGGCACAAGGCCGAGGTGGAGGCGCTGCTCGACACGGTCGAGCGGGAGCACCCGGCGCTGCGGGTGGTCCGGCTGCGCCCGGGGCTGATCTTCCAGCGGGACGCCGGCACCGAGATCACCCGCTACTTCCTCGGCCCGCTGGCCCCGGTCCGTCTCCTGCGGTACGGCCGGATCCCGCTGGTCCCCACCAACCGCCGGCTGCGGATGCAGGCGGTGCACGCCGACGACGTCGCCGACGCGTACGCGAAGGCCCTGCTGGGTGAGGCGCGCGGTACCTTCAACGTCGCCGCGGACCCGGTGCTGTCCCCGGAGCTGGTGGCCCGGCACTTCCACGGCTGGACGGTGCCGGTGGCCGCCCCGGTGCTGCGGGTCGCGGCGGCGCTGACCTGGCGGGCGCGGCTGCAACCGGTCGACGCCGGCTGGGTGGAACTGGGGCTGAACGCGCCGCTGATGTCCAGCGCGCGCGCCGAGACCGAGCTGGGCTGGACGCCCAGGATCGACGCCCTGACCGCGCTCAAGGAACTCCTCGCCGGGATGGCGGACACCGCGCACACCGCCGCCCCGCCCATGTCGGCGGACCCGGACCTTCCCGGCCGCCCCGGCGCCCTCCTCAAGGCCCGCACCCCCGGCCACGGCAACCCCTACTGAGGTACGAAGCCGACCCGCCGAGGGTCAGGACAGCCGGGCGCCGAGGAAGAAGATGCCGGGGTGGCCCTTCGTCTCGAAGCCGTCGCTGGGATTGCGACGCAGCGTCGAACTCTCGATCCGCATCGTGCCGGTGCGGTTGTTGCTGACGAAGAAGATCGCGCCGCCGCCCTCGTTGGCGTGGTTGTCCTCGATGATGGTGCCGGCGATCCGCACGGTGAACTCGTTCCCGTCGCAGTAGATCGCGCCGCCGCTGCCGCCGCCCGGCGAGCCGGACTTCGCCGGGTTGGCGCCGGAACCGACCGCCTGGTTGTGCCGGAACACGCTGTTCAGCACCGTCCAGGAGACGCCGATGCTGCTGGTCGCCGCGCCGTTCGCGCAGACCCCGCCGGTGAAGGTGCTGTTCACGACGTAGACCGGCTTGTTCTCGTACTGGCTGAGCACCCGCAGCGCCGCGCCGCCCAGGTCCGGCCCGCTCCGGTCACAGCGGTTGTCCACGAAGCGGGAGTTGACCACCTTGAACCGCCCGCCGCGTACGAAGATCGCGCCGCCCCCGCCGCCCTCGGCCGTGATCCCGGTGGAGTTGCCGCCGGCGAAGGTGAGGTTCTGCACGGTGAGCTGCGGGTGGTCCTGGTTCTGGCAGTGCGAGGTGGTCCAGCCCTGCGCGCT
Source organism: Micromonospora sp. RTP1Z1 (assembly GCF_033804685.1). Lineage (NCBI taxonomy): Bacteria > Bacillati > Actinomycetota > Actinomycetes > Micromonosporales > Micromonosporaceae > Micromonospora > Micromonospora sp. RTP1Z1. The sequence continues at coordinate 28,803 of NZ_JAPFQV010000036.1, read as the reverse complement.
GTCGCAGGTGTTCATGTAGAGGATCCGGCGCTGGCCCCCGCCGCTCAGGGTGACCTTGCCGCCGCCGTCCAGCACGATCTTCGGGCCGTTGGCGTTGCGGACCTTCGCGGTGGCGGTCATCCGGATGGTCACCGGGTCCGGCCCACAGTTGAACGTGATGATCCCGCCGGCCGCCACGGCCTTCACCACCGCGTCCGAGGTGCAGCTCGCGGCGGTGCCGGTGCCGATCCGCCGGGTCGGGTGCGAGGTGTCCACCGCCCGCGCCTCGGCGGGTACCGCGGCGCCGCCGTTCGGGTTGCCCGCCGTCAACGTCGCCTCGCCGCTCGACGGCTTCGGAGCGGTGCTCGGCTTCGAGGCGCCGAAGCCGGTCCGCCCGGTCGGGGTGGTCGAGGGTCCGGCGCCCGGCGCGGCGGCGGTACCGGCTGCCGGCACGGTCCCCGGGCGACTCCCGTCCGGATCGGCAGACCCGCACGCGGGCAGTGCCGCGATGACGACACCGAGGGCGAGCAGGGCGACAACCGGCTTCATGCGCACCGCTCGATGCTAGGAGCCCGTCCGCCACCACGACGAATCGCCACCCGATCCTTAACCCACGCCTAACCTCCGCCGCCCGCCGCGGGATTGGGTCAGGTGTGGGAGAGAGCGAAGGAGACGAGGAAGCCGAGGACGGTGATCAGGCCGACCAGGAGGTGGGCGTCCTCGAAGGCCTCGGGGACCATGGTGTCGGTGATCATCGCGAGGATCGCGCCCGCCGCCAGCGCGGTGATGGTGGCCAGTACCTCCGGCGGGGCGCCGCCGAGCAGCGTGTAGCCGGCCAGCGCCGCGGCGCCGCTGACCAGGGCGATCGCCGTCCAGAGCAGGAAGATGTACCGCGTGGAACGGCCGGCCTGGCGCATGCCGGCGGCGCTGGACAGGCCCTCCGGCACGTTGCTCAGGAACACCGCGATCACGGTGACCAGGCTGACCGGGCCGCCGGTGAGCAGGCTGGCACCGATCACCACCGACTCCGGTATGCCGTCCAGCAGCGCGCCGACCGCGATGGCGGAGCCGGAGCCGGGCTGCTCCTGTTCGGAGGGCTGCTCGTCGCCGGAGCGCTTGCGGTGCCGGGCCCCGCGCCGGGCCAGCAGGATGTTCGCCCCGGTGTACGCCAGCGCCCCGGCCGCCGCGCCGACCGTGGTGGGCAGCAGGCCGCCCTGCTGGTGCGCCTCGGCGATCAGCTCGAAGGAGACCGCGCTGAGCAGCACCCCGGCGCCGAACGCCATGATCGACGCGATGATCTTCCGGGGGATCCGGGCGAAGAACCCGGCGGCCGCCCCGATCAGCAGGGCGGACCCGGCCAGCAGACCCCAGGCACCCGCTTGCAACCACTCCGGCATTCGCAGGACCCTACCCGGGTGCCGGAGGGGAAAACGGACTCAGAAATCGGCGAACAGGTACGGCACCTCGCGGGGGAAGATGCGGCGCAGCTCGGCCGCCGCGTCCGCCGGCACGTCGCCGAGGCCGCGAATGTCGATCTCGGCCGGGTCGAGCACCCCGTACGCGAGGGCGGAGAGCCCGGCGGCGGTGAGCGTCGCGGTCGGGACGCCGCCCCCGGCGGAGTCGCCGGGCAGCAGTTCGAGCCGACCGGTGGCACCGTCGAGCAGGTGGGTCCCGCCCAGCCAGCGGTCGCCGACCAGGTCGATCCGGACCCGACCGGTCCCGGTCGGCAGGCCGGTCAGCGCGTCCAGGGAGAGCAGCCGGGCCATCGGTGCCGGCGACCCGGGCCGGGACACCCGCGCCTCGACGTGCACGGCCAGGTCGGTTAGCCACAGTTCGGGCAGTTCGTCGGCGGGGAGCTGGACCCGGATCCGCTCGACCTGGTCGACGTGCCGGGCGAAGAACTGCAGCAGCAGCGCCCGGGCGTAGGGGTCGACGGCGAGCAGGTCGTCGGCGATCAGCTCGCCGCCGTGGTCGTCGATCCGGTAGGTGACCGCCCCGGCCGTGCGCCCGTCGACCACGGCGGTGAGCAGCCAGCGGTCGTCCCGGTCGCGCAGCCCGACGGCCCGGAAGTCGGGGAAGACCGCGAAGCCGTGCCGCTCGTGCAGGCAGCGCTCGGTGAACGCGCGCCAGACCTGGTAGCCCGCCCCGATCCGCTCCCAGACCACCTCGCCGGGCAGGTCGGCGGCGAGCAGCGGGGCGAGGTCGGCGGGGGAGAAGACGGCGGTTCGCGCCCGGGGCAGCCCGACGTAGCCGAACCGCTCGTAGAACGACGCCCGGAACGGGTACAGGGCGGTGAGCGGGTGCCCCTCGTCGCGCATCTCGTCGAGGAGCTGGTGCAGCAGTGCCCGGACGTGGCCGCGCCGGCGGGCCAGCGGGTGGGTCGCCACCCCGGCGACGCCGGCCATCGGCAGGACGGCGCCGCGGAGGTTCTGCCGCATGGGGACCGCCGAGGCGGCGGCCACCGTCGTGCCGTTCTCCTCGGCGACCAGCGTCCGGTTGCCGGCGTTGTAGGGCAGGTAGTCGCGGAACTGCTCCACCCGGGCTGCGGCCAGCGGCGACGCCTCGAAGGCGTATGCCTGGAGCGGGAAGCTGGTGGTCAGGCGTTCTTCGGCCGCCAACCGACGGATGATCATTCCTCATCCCAACCCGGTCCGGTGACCGCCGCAACCGCTTTCGCCGGCCCGGGTGCCTGTCAGGCCGCGGCGACGTCGGAGACGATCACGGTGACGTTGTCCGGCGCGCCCGCCTGGTGGGCGAGCTTGACCAGCTGCTCACCGCAGTGCTGGCGGTCGCCATACGTGCCGAGCGCCGAGGCGATCGCGGTGTCCTCGGCGTAGTCGGAGAGGCCGTCGCTGCAGAGCAGCAGCCGGTCGCCGGGGAAGACGGTGAGCACCCCGATCGCCGGTGGCGCGTCCGAGCCCTGCACGGCGCGGGTGACCAGGGACCGCTGCGGGTGGTGCCGGGCCTGGTCGGGGGAGAGTGCCCCCTGGTCGACCAGCGCCTGGACGAAGGTGTCGTCCCGGGTGAGCTGGGTCAGCTCCCCGTCCCGCAGCAGGTAGCAGCGGGAGTCGCCGACCTGGGCGAGGACCAGGGTGTCGTCGGCGAGCAGGGCGGCGGTCAGGGTGGTGCCCATGCCGTCGCGGGCCGGGTCCACGGTGATGGCGGCCCGGATCCGCTGGTTGGCGGTGCTCACCACGGCCCGCAGCGCGTCGGCGGCCTCGTCGGAGACGGTCGGCGGGGTCAGCTCGTCCAGGATGCGGATGACGATCTCGCTCGCCACCTCACCGGCCGGGAGCCCGCCCATGCCGTCGGCCACCGCCACCAGGCGGTCACCGGCGAGGGCGGAGTCCTCGTTGTTGGTCCGGACGAGGCCGACGTCGTTGAGGATGGCCGAGCGGAGGATGAGCGTCATGGGTCCAGCTTGCCAAGAACACCCCGCCGCCGTCTCTATGCACTACTGCGTGTGGGTGTGAGAAATGATGCCGATGTCCATCGTGACGGTGATCGCCGGTGTCGCCGGGGTGCCCGACCCGGCCCGTACGACTGATTGGCGCCGCCCGTCTCCGCGCCGTCCGTCGGCTGACCGCGGTCACCCCCGCGGGTAGCGCAGCAGCAGGCTCGCCCACACCTCCTCGTCGCCGACGGCGGCATAGCTGTGCGGCACGTCGGACGTCCAGCGCAGGTGCCCGCCGGCCGCCGCGGTCAGCGGGTCGGCCACCGGCCCGGCGCGCAGCACGCCGGAGAAGACGGTGACGTGTTCGGTCACCCCGGCCTGGTGGGCGGGGGAGAGCTGTCCCGGGCCGGGTGCGACCCGCATCCGGTACAGCTCGTACGTCGCGTCGCTGTCGGTGAAGACCTCCAGCAGGGTGGCGCTCACCGCCGCGCCGCGTACGGTCGGCGTCTCGGCGGGCCCGGAGAGGACGGCGGTGAGCGGCACGCCGAGCTGCGCGGTGACCGCGTACAGGGTTTCCAGGGTCGGGTTGCGGGTGCCGTTCTCCAGGCCGGAGAGGGTGGCCTTCCCGACGCCGGCCAGCCGGGCCAGGGTGGAGAGCGAGATCCCCCGCTCCTCGCGCAGGGCACGGACCCGCGGGCCGACCGTTCCGGGTGCGGGATCACGAGCTGGTGGGGGCGACGCCATGCCGCTATGGTGCTACACGTCATCGTTCCGTAAACGGAACGACTGGTGGAGGGTGAGCGGATGGCGGGCCGACTGCAACCGGTGCTGGCCGGGATCGTGACGGCCCTGGTGGGCTTCGCCAGCTCGTTCACCGTGGTCCTGGCCGGGCTGCGGGCGGTCGGCGCCGATGACGCGCAGGCCGCCTCCGGGCTGCTGGTGCTCTGCGTGGCGGCCGGCCTCTGCGCGGTCTGGCTCGGGCTGCGACACCGACTGCCGATGGCCGTCGCCTGGTCCACCCCGGGCGCGGCGCTGCTGGTCGCCACCGGTCCGGTGCCCGGGGGCTGGCCCGCGGCGGTCGGCGCGTTCCTGGTCGCCGGCCTGCTGATCGCGGCGGCCGGGCTGATCCCCGCGCTCGGCCGGGCGGTGGCCGCGATCCCCGCGCCGATCGCCAGCGCGATGCTCGCCGGGGTGCTCCTGCCGCTCTGCACCGCGCCGGTGCGGGCGCTGGTGGAGGTGCCCCGGCTGGCCGGTCCGGTGGTGCTCACCTGGCTGGTGCTGCACCGCTTCGCCCGTCGCTGGGCGGTGCCGGCCGCGCTGGCGGTGGCGGCGGTGGCCATCGCGCTCACCATCCCCGCCCCCGGGCCCGGCCGCCTGCACCTGGCGCCCGCCGTCGAGGTGACCACGCCGGCCTGGACGGTGCCGGCGATCATCGGGCTCGCGCTGCCGCTCTTCCTGGTCACCATGGCCGCGCAGAACGTACCCGGGATGGCGGTGCTCGCCGGCTACGGCTACCGGGCGCCGCTCGGTTCCGCCCTCCGGGTCACCGGGCTGGCCAGCGCGCTCGGCGCGCCGGCCGGCGGGCACGCGGTGAACCTTGCCGCGATCACCGCCGCGCTGGCCGCCGGCCCGGACGCCCACCCGGACCCGGACCGCCGCTGGATCGCCTCGGTCACCGCCGGGATCGGCCTGGCGCTGCTCGGCCTGGGGGCCGGCGTGGCGACCGCCCTGGTGCTGCTCTCGCCGCCGATCCTGGTGGCGGCGGTGGCCGGGCTCGCGCTGCTCGGCGCGCTGGCCGGCGCGGTATCGGCGGCCGTCGCCGAACCGGACGCGCGGGAGGCGGCCGTGGTGACCTTCGTGGTGACCGCGTCCGGGGTCAGCCTGCTGGGGGTGGGCGGCGCGTTCTGGGGGTTGGTCGCCGGCTGGCTGATCCTGCTGCTGTTCCGTCGCCGCCGTGCCGTCCCCGACCCCCGACCCGAGCCCGGTGCGGCCGACGCCCCGGAGGCAAAGCGGGTCGTGCCGGCCCGGTGAGCGCGGGCGGTCAGGAGCAGATCCGCTTCGGAGCGGTGGCACCGGGGCGCAGCCGGAGGCGTACGACATGCCCGGCCGGGTCGCGGAACTCCGCCTCGGTGGGCGAGACGAGGTGCACCTCGCCGTCCTGGGCCGGGTTTCCCCACAGCCAGCGCCGACAGGGCCAGCGCGGCCGTCAGCGACACGACTGTTCTCCTCATCCGGACCCCCGTTCGCCCCGCCGCCGGGTGCGACGCCTCCCGCGTGTCGAGGACGACGAGGACGTGGGTGACTTCCGGGTCGTCGTCGTCCGCGCCCCACCAGCCCCGGACGAAGCCGGGGCTCTGCCGGGTCACCTCGGCCATGTGGGTGAACTGGGCCGTCCGCTCCTCCGGGCCTGCCGGCGTGCCGCGCTGCTCTCCGATCACCATCCACATCCCGCCTACGGTAGGGGATTCGCGGTGATTCATCGACGACATCAGCTCTGTAGCGTGCCCGAGGAGTGCGGCCGCCCGCCTCACTCCTCGGCGGGCAGCTCCGCGGCGGCGACGTCGAGGCGTACCTGGTCGCCGGTGACGGTGGCGATCCGGTCGGCGAGCACGTAGACCGCGCCGGTCCGGGCCAGCTCGGTCGAGACCTTCAGGTAGCCGCTGCGCAGCAGCCGGGCGGCCAGGTCGGCCGGTACGTCCGGTTCCTCGACCGCCGCCGACTCGATCAGCTCGTCGAGGCTGCTGCCCGGGTCGGCGGTGGGCGTCTGGACGGTCACCGCGATCGGGTCGCCGCGTTGGACGAGATCCACCGTGCCGACCTCCATGCCGGTCGCGTCGACCACCCGCATGCCGGTGGTGACCCGGGAGATGGCGGCCTGCTGCTGCGTACCCTGCTGGTTCATTCAGGCGCGGTTCCCGGGCCGCCCCTGGGCTAAACGGACGGGGTCCAGCCGCTCGACGGGCGGGGCGAGAGCTCGCGCCAGCCGTCCGGCCCCTCCAGCAGCGCCCGGACCGTCTCCTCGGCCTCCTCGGCGCTGGCGTACTCGTAGAACTGGGAGACCCCCTCGGCGCCGCCGGCCCGCTGCTCGACGTGCCAGCGGTCCCCGTCCACCCGGAGGAAGACGTCCCGCCGGGCCAGTCGCCCCCATTTCCCGTTCCACCAGTGCCTGCGCTGCTCCATGGCGGGACTCTATCGAACATGTGTACGACATGTGCCGGCCCCTGCGGGAATCCCGCAGGGGCCGATGTGCAGTCGGTACGTCAGCGGCCGACCGGCGGTTCGTTCCGTCGGCCCAGCACGTCGTCCAGCGCGCCCCGCTGCTGCCCGGGCGTGGTGTGACCACCGGCGACCAGGGCGTCCCGGATCTCGGTGAGCAGCTTGACCTCCTCGCTCGGCGCGGCCGGCGGCGGCTCCTCGCCCCGCTTGCGCCGCTCGGCCAGCCGGTTCATCGGGAACACGACCAGGAAGTAGAGCGCCGCCGCGGTGAGCAGGAAGGTGATCACCGCGTTGACGAAGGCCACCCAGTCGAACGGGATCTCCCCGCGGAACTTCGGAATGGTCCCGCCGATGCCTTTGTCGCTGCCGGTGATCAGCAGGATCATGACCCGGACCAGCGGTTCCAGGAACGACTTGGTGAGCTGGGTGACCACGCCGGTGAACGCGGCGCCGATGACGACACCGACCGCCAGGTCGACGACGTTGCCGCGCATGATGAAGTCTTTGAAGCCCTTGAGCATCCGTACTCCCGTACTGTCCGATTCTGCGGTCCGGGACAACCTATGCCCCCGAGGGCAGCTCCAGAAAAGCACCGGCCTCGATCGCCGCGCGCGCCGGATCGCCGTCCCGGATCGCGGCCACGAGTCGACCGTGGTCGACGTACCGCTCGGGCGCCAGCGCGCCGCCCATGGCCTGCGCGACGGTGCTGCGCAGCGCGGTGCCGACCGAGGCGTACAGCTCGGCGAGCATGGTGTTGTGCGCGGCGGCGACCACCGCGGTGTGCAGCGCCGCGTCCGCCTCGACGAACTCGTCCACCCGGCCGGAGCGCCACGCGGCCTCCCGGGTGGCGAGGGCGTCGTCGAGCGCCGCCAGGTCCGCAGGTGTTCGCCGCCGCGCGGCGAGCCGGGCCGCCTCCACCTCGAAGGCGCGGCGCACCTCGACCACCTCGGCCATCCGGTCGTCGGTGAGCCGACGGGCCACCACCGGGGCCAGCTCGTCGGTCGACACCACGTACGTCCCGGAGCCCTGACGGCACTCCAGCACGCCGGCGTGGACCAGGGCGCGGACCGCTTCGCGGACGGTGTTCCGCCCCACCCCGAGCGCTGCGACGAGCTGCGGCTCGGTCGGGATCCGGCCGCCCACCGGCCACTCGCCGCCGAGGATCCGGGCCCGGAGCTGCGCGATGGTCTGCCGCACCCGGTGGCCGCGCGGCGGCACGGCGAGGGAATCGACCGCCGGTGTCACCGGTTACACCTGCTGCCGAAATTCATCCCATGATTGTAGGTTCGAGGTCATGACCCCGCCACCCACCACCGACGTGACGCCCGGCCCGGCGCCGGCCGCCGCGCCGACCCGGCCCCCGTCGCCCGCCACCGGCGGCGCGCTGGTGCTGGTGGGCATGCTGCTGGTCGCGCTCAACCTGCGGGCCGCGGTGACCAGCCTCGGCGCCCTGCTCGACGAGGTACGCGGCGGTCTGGGCCTCTCCGGCGCGATGGCCGGCTTCGTCACCACCCTGCCCACCATCGCCTTCGCCGGCCTCGGCGCGCTCACCCCGTGGCTGGTCCGCCGGTACGCGCCGGCCCGGGTCCTGGTCGTGGCCATGCTCGCGCTCACCGTCGGACAGGTGCTCCGGGTGGCGACCGACTCCGCCCTGCTCTTCGTGCTCACCAGCGCGCTGGCGCTGGCCGGCATCGCGGTGGCGAACATCCTGCTGCCGATGCTGGTCAAGCAGCACTTTCCGCACCGCACCGGGCTGGTCACCGGGGCGTACACGATGGCGTTGACCATCGGCACGACGGTGGCCGCCGCGTCCGCGGTGCCGGTCGCGCACGCCTTCGGCTCCTGGCGGGCCGGACTGGGCGTCTGGGCCGGGATGGCCGCGGTGGCCGTACTCCCGTGGGTGCCGCTGGCGCTGCGGGCCCGCGCCGCGCGGCGGACGGCGACCCCGGCGGCGGCGGTCGCCACCCCGACCCGGATCCGGCCCGGGCGGACCCGGCTGGGTTGGGCGATGGCGGTCTACTTCGGGGCGCAGTCGCTCAGCGGGTACGCGATCATGGGCTGGTTGGCCCAGCTCTTCCGGGACGCCGGATACCGCGCCGAGGCCGCCGGCCTGCTGCTGGCCGGGGTGACCGCGCTCGGCGTGCCGGTCGCGCTGGTGATGCCGACCCTGGCCGGCCGGCTGCGCACGCTGCGACCGCTGGTGCTCTCGCTGACCGCCGCGTCCACGGCGTCCTACGTCGGCCTGGCGCTCGCGCCGCACGGCCTCGCGCCGCTCTGGGTGCTGCTGCTCGCCCTCGGCCAGGGCGCCTTCCCGATGATCCTCACCACCATCGGGCTGCGCGCCCGCACCGCCGAGGGCACCGTGGCGCTGTCCGCGTTCGCGCAGAGCACCGGTTACGTGATCGCCGCGCTCGGCCCGCTGCTGGTCGGCATCCTCTACGAGACCACCGGGGGCTGGACCGCGCCGCTCGGGTTCCTCCTCGGCGCGCTCGCCATGCAGACGACGGCGGGCATGGTGATCGCCCGTCCCCGCTACATCGAGGACGAGCGCTGAGGGGGAACGATCAGGAAGAGGCCGGCGTCGGGTCGCCCGCGACGGCCTGCTCCACCGTCGGGTACGTGTGCAGCACCTCGACCAGCCCGCTGACCTCCAGGATGCGCAGCACCCCGCGCTGCGGGGCGGCCAGCCGGACCACGCCGCCCGCCTCGTCGCAGCTGTTCTTGGCGCGGACGAACACCGACAGCCCGGTGGAGTCGCAGAACGACACGTTCGCCAGGTCGAAGACGAGGCGGCTGCGTCCCTTGTCCAGCAGATCCGTGATCTGGTCCTGCAGCTGCGGTGCCGTTGCCATGTCCAGCTCGCCCGCGACCGACACGACGACCACGTCGCCGCGCTGTTCCGTGTGCACCGTCAGGGACATTCGTCAACCTCCTGTTTTCGCTGGAACGGTATCCCACGAAGCGGCGGATACGCCGAACGGGAGCCGCTACGGGTGCCGACGATCATTCTTTGCCGCGTGACAAATAGTCGGCGCGGCTCCGGTGGTAGAGTCCGGCCGGTTCACCAGTCCAGGGAGGTCACCATGGCGTTGAGCGCCGAAGAAAGTGGTCGGCTCGCACGTCTGCTCACTGCAAACGCCGAGCGGCTGATCCAACGCTGGACGGAAGCGGTCGGGAGGTCGCTCCGCGGCCGCCTCAGCCAGGCCGAGCTCGCCCGCCAGGTGCAGGAGCTGCACCGTAGCATGATCGACGCCGCCGAGAACGGCCTTACCGACCTGGAATCCGAGCAGGGCGGCGAGCTGCGCGCCGTGCTCGCCGAGCTGTCCCGGGGCCGGGCCCGGCAGGGCTTCACCGCCACCGAGACGGCGATCAGCGTCTTCGCGCTGAAGGGCGTCCTGCTCGAGCTGATGGAGCAGGGCCAGGACGTGGCCACCCTCCGCGACTTCGTGGCGTTCTCCGCCCTGATCGACGAGATGGGGCTCTTCACCTGCGAGAGCTTCGTCCGTACCCGGGAGAGCCTGATCGCCGACCAGGCCGAGCAACTGCTCGAGCTCTCCACCCCGGTGGTCAAGATCTGGGAGGGCGTGGTCGCCGTCCCGCTGGTCGGCACCCTCGACTCGGCCCGCGCCCAGGTGGTGATGGAGCGGCTGCTGCAGACCCTGGTCGACACCGGCTCGCCGTACGCGATCATCGACATCACCGGCGTCCCGGCGGTCGACACCCAGGTCGCCCAGCACATCCTCAAGACGGTGGTGGCCGCCCGGCTGATGGGCGCCGACTGCATCATCTCCGGCATCCGGCCGCAGATCGCCCAGACGATCGTCGCCCTCGGCATCGAGTTCGGCGACATCGCCACCAAGGCGAGCCTCGCCGACGCCCTGGGCCACGTGCTGCGGCTGACCGGCGCGGGCAACGCCCGCCGCCACCAGCGCCGGGAGTCCTGATGGAGCGGGTGCCGGTCCTCAAGATCGGTGACATCCTGCTGGTCTCCATCCAGATCGACATGTCCGACCAGACGGCCGTGATGCTCCAGGAGGACCTGGCCGAGCGGATCGTCGCCACCGGCTGCCACGGTGTGATCATCGACATCACGGCGCTGGACATCGTCGACTCGTTCGTCGGCCGGATGCTCTCCACCATCGCGTCCATCTCCAGGGTGCTGGACGCCGAGACGGTGGTGGTCGGGATGCGTCCCGCCGTGGCCATCACGCTGGTCGAGCTGGGCCTGTCGCTCAACGGCATCCGGACCGCGCTGAACGTCGAGCGCGGCATGGAGCTCATCGCGGCGGCCCACGCCGACGAGTGGGTCATGGTCGACGGCGACGAGGACGTCGAGACGACGGCCACGACATGACCGCCGGTGTCGACCTGGCTGTGCCGCAGACCCAGGCGATCCGCAGCGACGACGACGTCGTCCGGGTGCGGCAGCTGGTGCGTACGGTGGCGGTGGCCGCCAAGCTCTCGCTGGTCGACCAGACCAAGCTCGTCACCGCCGCCAGCGAGCTAGCCCGCAACACCCTGATCTACGGCGGGGGCGGTACCGCCGACGTGGCGGGCGTCGACGACGGTCGTCGCCGCGGCGTGCGGATCGTCTTCGCCGACGCCGGGCCAGGGATCCCGGACCTCGACCTGGCCCTGACCGACGGGTACACCACCGGCGGCGGCCTCGGGCTCGGCCTGAGCGGCGCCCGCCGGCTGGTGGACGACTTCGACATCGTCACCGCCGTCGACGAGGGCACCCGGATCACCATCACCAAGTGGTCCCGATGATCGGGGACGTGGTCGCTGACCACGGTCTCTGGTTCCGGGTGGAGAGCGGTGGCGCGGGCAGCGGCGTACGGCGGGCGGCCGAGCGCCTCGGCGCCCAGCTGGGGCTGGGCGAGCATCGCGTCGCCGACCTGGCCATCGTCGCCGCCGAGCTGACCAGCAACCTGGTGAAGCACGCCCAGGAGGGGGTGCTGCTGCTCCGCCCGGTGCGCCGGGCCGGGCGGGCCGGGGTGGAGCTGGTCGCCATCGACTCCGGGCCCGGCATGGCCGACCTGACCGTCTCCTCGCAGGACGGGCACTCCACCACCGGGACGCTGGGCATCGGCCTGGGCGCGATCGCCCGGCAGGCGAGCTGGTACGACGGCTACTCGCGGCCGGGCCGGGGCACCGTCCTCGCCGTGCAGGTCTGGTCCGGGCCGGCGCCCGAGCCGTCCTGGGCGAGCGGGCTGGTCCGGCCGATCACCGGCGAGGAAGTCAGCGGCGACGGGTACGGCGTCCGAATCGCCGAGGGGCGACGCCAGGTGCTGGTCTGCGACGGCCTGGGGCACGGGCCGCTGGCGGCGGCCGCCACGGAGGCGGCGCTGGCCGCGTTCCGGACCGCGCCGGCCGCTCCGCCGGCCGCCGTGGTGCAGCACCTGCACCGGACCATCTCGCACACCAGGGGGGCCGCGCTGGCCGTGGCCGAGCTGGACCCGGCCGTGGGCTTGCTCCGGTACGCGGGCCTCGGCAACATCGCAGCCATGATCGTGGTAGAGGGCGAGCGGCGTCGCGGACTGGTCTCGCTGCCCGGCATCGCCGGCCACCAGCGCCCCGCGGTGCGGGAGTACGAGTACCCGTTCGGGGCCGGCGCGAGGCTGGTCATGCACAGCGACGGCGTGGTCGACCGCTGGGACCTCGCCGACTACCCCGGCCTGGTCGGGCGGTCGCCCCTGGTGACGGCCGCCACCCTGCTCCGGGACGCCGGCATCCGCCGCGACGACGCCTCCGTCCTGGTCGCCCAGGCATGGTCATGACCGGGTCGGCCGGCACGCCCCCGCTGCTCCAGATGGCGCTCCGGGTCGAACAGGACATCTTCGTCGTCCGGCAGCGCGGTCGGGAGGTCGCCGCGGCGGCTGGCCTGGAACACCAGGACCAAGTACGGATCGCCACCGCGCTCAGCGAGGTCGCCCGGGACCTGCTGCGAACCGCTGACGGGGCGGATGTCACCTTCTTGATCGGGTTCGACGTCGCCGCCGGGCGGTATGTGCTGTACGTGGATCTCGCCCCGGTGCGCCCCCTGCCGAACGGCAGCTACCAGCCGCAGTCCGGCGCGGTGGCGCGACTGGTGGACACGCTGGGCGTCGTCGCGGACGAGGGGGATACGGTCGTGAGGATGTCCCGACGTGTCCCGGCCAACTCCCCGGCGCTGACCCCGGAACGGCTCGCCGAGCTCCGCGCGGAGCTGGGCAGCAGCGCTCCGGGCACCGCCCTGGACGAACTGGCCATGCAGAACGAGCAGCTGATCGCCGCACTGGACGAGGTCCGCAGCCAGCGCGACGAGCTCGAGGTCCTCAACTCCGAACTCCAGGAGACCAACCAGGGCGTGATGGCGCTCTACAGCCAGCTCACCGAGGAGCTGGAGGAGACCAACCGCGGGGTGGTGGCCCTCTACGCCGAGCTGGACGAGAAGTCCGCCCAGCTGCGCGCGGCCAGCGAGTCGAAGAGCCGGTTCCTGGCCAACGTCAGCCACGAGCTGCGCGCCCCGGTCACCGCGATCATCGGGCTGTCCCGGCTGATCGCCGACTCCCACTCCGATCCGCTCACCGCCGAGCAGGCCCAGCAGGTGGGGCTGATTCGCTCCTCGGCGGCGGACCTGCTCGGCCTGGTCAACGAGCTGCTCGACCTGGCGAAGGCCGAGTCCGGCCGGATCGAGCCGAACTGGGCCGACGTGGACCTGCGGGCGCTCTACGGACAGCTCCGGGGCACGCTGCGGGCGCTGGCCACCCGGCCGGATGTCGAGCTGGTGGTGGAGGAGCCGCCGTACCCGGCGATGGTCCGCTCCGACGAGGTGCTGCTCGCCCAGGTACTGCGCAACCTGCTGCACAACGGGCTGAAGTTCACCGAGCGGGGCGAGGTCCGGCTGCGCGCGCAGCGGCAGGACGACCGCTGGTCGCTGTCGGTCTCGGACACCGGCATCGGCATCCCTGCGGAGCTGCACGAGCGGATCTTCGAGGAGTTCTACCAGGTGCCCGGGGCGACCCGGGTCGGTGGCACCGGCCTCGGGCTGCCGTACGCGCGCCGGCTGGTGACGCTGCTCGGGGGGACGCTGAAGCTGTCCAGCGAGCCGGGCCGGGGCAGCACCTTCACGGTCACCCTGCCCGAGGGCGGAGCGTGACGGTGGAGGGCGACGCGGCGACCGTGCTGGTGGTCGACGACAGTCGGGCCAAGCGCTACCTGCTGGTCAGCTGGCTGACCCGGGCCGGGTTCGACACGATCGAGGCGGAGAACGGCGCCGAGGCGCTGGCCCTGGTGGAGACCGGCCCGATCGACCTGGTGGTGCTCGACGTCCGGCTGCCCGACCTGAGTGGCTTCGAGGTCTGCGAACGGATCAAGGAGCGCAACCCGGCGATGCCGGTCATCCACGTCTCCGCGCACGCGGTCGACGTGGTGGACCGGGCCCAGGGGCTGACCCGGGGCGCCGACGCCTACCTGGCCGAGCCGATCGAGCCGGAGGAGCTGGTCGCCACCGCGCACGCGGTGCTCCGCTACTACCAGGCGCGGCAGCGGGCCGAGCTGCTCGCCGAGCGGCTGGCCGCGCTCGCCGACGCCACCGTGCAGATGCACGCGGCCCCGAACTTCGTCCGGCTGCTGGAGGCGGCGGCGGCCGGCGCGGCGGAGATCTTCAAGAGCCCGGCGGCGGTGATCGCGGAAACCTTCGACGGCGACTGCCTGGCGGGCGTGGTGGCCGGGCCGGACGCCAAGCCGCGCGTCGTCCCGTGGGTGGTCGACGACACCGGGGTGCCGATCGGCACCACCGTCCGGGTCGACGAGCCCGCCGCGTGGGGGCGGATCGACTGGCCGGCCGGCGACACGGTGACCGTGGCCGCCGCCAAGCTGCGCGAGGACCTCGCCCCGCTCTACGTGGCGGTGCCGACCGCGACCCAGACGGTGCGCACGCCGGTGCTGGTGCAGCTCGCCCAGGCGGTCGCCTCGGCGGTCGAGGCGCAGCGCTCCTTCGACCAGGAGCACCGGATCGCCGTCACCCTCCAGCGCAGCCTGCTGCCCCGCCGGCTGCCCGAGGTCGCCGGCCTGGACCTGGCGGTCCGGTACGAGCCGGCCAGCGCCCAGACCGAGGTGGGTGGCGACTTCTACGAGCTGGTGATGCTCGAAGGGCATCTGCTGGTGGCGATCGGCGACGTCGCCGGCCACTCGCTGCACGCCGCGACCGTGATGGCCGAGCTGCGGCACGCGGTGCGGGCGTACGCAGTGGAGGGGCACCAGCCGGGAGTGATCCTGGACCGGGTCAACGAGCTGATGCGTACCCTGCTGCCGAACGAGCTGGCCACCATCTGCCTGCTGCAGCTGCACCCGGAAAGCGGCCGGATCCGGCTGGCCAGCGCGGGGCACCTGCCGGCGCTGCTCAGCATGGACGGCCGGGTGGAGTTCGTCGAGCAGCCCGCCCCGCTGCTCGGCGTGCGCGCGCCCCGCCCGCCGGACCTGGAGTTCGTGCTGCCGGCCGGCGCGACGCTGGTCCTCTACACCGACGGCCTGATCGAGCGGCGGGACACCACCATCGACGACGGGATGGCCGCGCTGGCCGCGGTCGCCACCCGGGTGGACGACGACCTGGACCAGTTCTGCCAGCGACTCCTGGTCGAGCTGGCCCCGCCGGAGATCCACGACGACGTCGCCGTGGTCGCCGTCCGCCGCCGCTGACGGTCCGATCGCCGGCGGGTGGCGCCGACCGTGCGACTCAGCTCAGCGAGCGGGCGTACGCGGCGGGGGAAACCCCGGTGACGGCGCTGAACTCGCGGACCAGGTGCGCCTCCTCGCCAACACCGGCCGCAACCCCACCTGGCACCCCTGACCCTCCCCCACGCCCACCCGCTCTCCGCGATCTTGCAGTGGGGCCCGCGATCCGCGGTACATGCCCGGTATGTCGGGGCGCCAACTGCAAGATCGTGCGGGGAAGGGGTTGACGTGGCTATTCGCTGAATGAATAGTGGCGGAGTGTCCACTCAGCACGTTCTGCTCGGGTTGCTGGCGGGTGGGGCGCGGCACGGGTACGAGCTGAAGCGGGCCCACGACGCGCGGCTGCCCCGGGCCCGGCCGCTCGCCTTCGGGCAGGTCTACGCCACCCTCGCCCGCCTCCAGCGCGACGGGCTGGTGGTGCCAGCCGGGCAGGAGCGCGACGGCGGTCCGGACCGCACCGCGTACGTGCTCACCGCCGAGGGGCGGGCCGCGCTGGAACACTGGCTCAGCACCGTCGAGCCGCCCATGCCGTACGTGGCGAGCACGCTCTTCGCCAAGGTGGTGGTCGCGCTCCTGGTCGCCGACGTCGACCGGGCCCGGGCGTACCTGACCGCCCAGCGCCGGGCACACACCACGCGGCTGCGCGAGCTGACCGCGGTCAAGACCGCCCCCTCGGCCACCCTGGACGACGTCGTCGCGGCCGACTTCGCCATCGCCCACCTCGACGCCGACCTGCGGTGGCTGCACACCACCCTGGAGCGGGTCGCCGACTGGCACCGGGAGGTGCACTCGTGACACACCTGGAAGCTCGCGGCGTGATCAAGGCGTACGGCAGGACGCCCGCGCTGGGCGGGGTGACCCTCGATGTGGCCGAGGGGGAGATCGTGGCGGTGACCGGCCCGAGCGGCTGCGGCAAGTCCACCCTGCTGCACTGCCTCGCCGGCATCCTCCGCCCCGACGCGGGCGAGGTCACCTGGCGCGGCGCGCGGATCGACACCTGGTCCGAGGCGGCCCGGTCCCGGCTGCGCCGCACCGAGTTCGGGGTGCTCTTCCAGTTCGGCCAGCTCGTCGCGGAGCTGACCGCGGCGGAGAACGTCGCCCTTCCGCTGCTTCTCGCCGGCACGGGGCGGCGAGCGGCGCGGACGGCGGCGCTGACCTGGCTGGAGCGGTTGGGGGTGGCCGAGGTCGCCGACGTCCGGCCGGGCGAGATGTCCGGTGGTCAGCAGCAGCGCTGCGCCACCGCCCGGGCGCTGGTCACCGAGCCCCGGGTGCTCTTCGCCGACGAGCCGACCGGCGCGCTGGACACGCTCGCCGGCGAGCAGGTGCTCACCCAGCTGGTCCGGCTCGCCCACGAGCAGCGCACCACCGTCGTGCTGGTCACCCACGAGCCGCGGATCGCCGCGTACGCCGACCGGGAGATGGTGCTCCGGGACGGCCTGGTCGACCACACCGGCCTGGGGCTGGACACGCCGCTCACCGGCGGCCACCGGTGAGGCCGGCCACCCTGGTCCGCCTCGCCCTGGCCGGCACCCGCGCCGACACCGCCCGGGTGGCGCTGACCGCGCTGAGCGCCGCGCTCGCCACGCTCGCCGGGCTGGCCGCGTGCACCGTGCTGGCCATCCCGACGCCGCGCTGCTGCGGCGGCAACAACTGGTCGGAGCAGTACAGCAACGCGCTGCTGCGCGAACCGGGGCTGCGCGGCGGCACGGCGCTGGCCCTGCTGCTGCTCACCGTGCCGGTGCTGGCGCTGGCCGGCCAGTGCACCCGGCTCGGCGCCCCGGCCCGGGACCGCCGGCTGGCCGCGCTGCGGCTCGCCGGGGCCACCCCCGGCCAGGTCACCCGGGTCGTAATGGCGGAGACCGGGCTGGCGAGCCTGCTCGGCACGCTCGCCGGTCTCGCCCTCTACCTGGCCGGTCACGAGCTGCTGCACCGGCCGGACGCGCGCGGCCGGTTCCCGCTGCCCACCGACGTGTACCCGTCGACCGCTGGCGTCGTGGCGGTGGTGCTCGGGCTGCCGGCGGTCGCCACGCTGGCCACCGCCCTGCTGCTGCGCCGGGTGACGACCACCCCGTTCGGCGTCGTCCGGAAGGCACGGACCAGGGCGCCCTGGCCCTGGCCGGGCTTGCTGATCCTCCTCGGGCTGGCCGCCTTCGCCGCCTTCCGGCCGGTGGGGCTCTGGTACGAGCGTCGGCACAGCGAACCACCGCTCTGGCTGCTGCCGACGCTGCTGGTCGGTGGGGGCCTGATCGCCATGATCGGGGTGGTCACCGGGACCGGTTGGATCTCGCACCGCACCGGCCGTCTGCTGCACCGGCACGCCCGGGGGCCGGCCGCGCTGCTGGCCGCGTGCCGGTTGACGGCCGATCCGTGGGCGGGCAGCCGGACTTTCGCCGCGCTCCTCGCCGCGCTCATCTTCGGGGCCGGAGCCGCCGGGGTACGCGCCGACTTCCTGGCCACGATCGAACTGGAGCGGCGGACCGGCAACGGGATGGCTGCTCCCGACGACTTCTACCTGGGCACGATGGACCTGGTCAACCTGGCGGTCGCGGTCGCCATGGCGATCGCGGCGGGCGGCCTGCTGGTCGCACTGGTGGAGGGGATCGTCGCCCGGCGGCAGGCGTACGCGGCGCTGGTGGCGACCGGGGTGCCCCGGGGAGTCATCGGCCGGTCCATCCTCTGGCAGTCCCTTGCGCCGGCGGCACCCGCGATCGCCGTCGCGCTCACCGTCGGTCTCCTGCTCGTCCGAGGCGCGTTCAGGGCGCCGACCGGCGGTGGTTACTCGCAGGAGGTCTGCGACGCCGGGGAGAAGCTCTGCGCCGACGAGGTCACCCGCGCCCAGTACGTCCGCACGGAGTGGGTCCCCCAGGTGACCGTGCCTCCGGACCTACCGTGGGACCGGCTCGCCTGGCTCGGTGCCGGCGCCCTGGCCGCGGTGCTGTTGACCGTCGGGGTCGGCCTGCTCTTCCTGCGCTCCAGCACGGCGGTGGAGGAGTTGCGGACGACCTGATGTGACGCCGCCGCCGCCGGTCACGCTGTTGCCTGCGGAGGGCCCCCGGCGGGCCCTCCGGGGTCGGGCCGGACCGACCGGCGGAACGCGGAACATCGGGAGATCACCAGCATGCAGAACCAGCCCGGCTCGGCACCGCCGGTTTTCGTCGACCGGACCGGACGGCGTCGCCGGCTCACCGTCATCGCCGGCGCGGCGATGGGCCTCGGCCTGCTGACCAGCTTCGGGCTGATCCTCGCCGGCCTCTTCTTCGACTCCTCCGTTCCGCTGCCCGGCTGGTCGGAGACGAAGCAGCGGCCCCCCGTCGAGGCCGGGGTGGACGCCCCCGGCGAGGTTCGCCAGGAGAGCAGCCCGAGCCCGCGGCCGACGCCGGTGACCAGCACCTCCGCGCCCGCGCCGGCGCCCGCGCCGACCTCCGCCGCCGCCACCGTTGGCGCCAGGGCCACCGTCCCGGCGCCCCGGCAGTCCACCAGCAACCCGCCGGGCCAGGGCGCCGAACGGCGCACCGCCAAGCCCAGCCGGACCCCGGGCAAGCCCTGACGATGGCGAGACACGTGGCGCGGCCCGATCCCCGGGCGCACTGGCTGCTGCTCCTGCTCGGTCTGCTCGTCCTGCTCGCGGCGCTGAGCTTCAACGGGCTGGTCACCAACGTCGGCGGCGGGTCCGGCCCGTCGGACGCGCCCGCCTCGCCCGCCCCCCGGCAGGCCACCGCCGGCGGGCCGGTGCTGCGGCTGGACGGGCCGACGCCGGTCACCCGGCGGATGCCGTCGCGGACCGTCGCTCTCACCTTCGACGACGGGCCGGACCCGCGCTGGACGCCGCAGGTGCTCGACGTGCTGCGCCGGCACCACGCGCACGCCACGTTCTTCGTGGTCGGCGCGCGGATCGACGAGCACCCGGAGCTGGTCCGGCGGATCCTCGCCGAGGGGCACGAGATCGGCTCGCACACCTTCACCCACGCCGACCTGGCCGCGGTGCCGCGCTGGCGGGCCCGGTTCGAACTCGCCTGGACCCGTAGCGCGGTCGCCGGGGCCACCGGTCGCGAGGTGACCCTGCTCCGGCTGCCGTTCTCGTCGACCACCGACTCGCTCACCACGCCCCAGTACCAGGCGCTGCGGGACGCCGCCGGCAGCGGCCACGTGGGCGTGCTCACCGACCGGGACACCAGGGACTGGCAGCGGCCCGGCGTACCCGCCATCGTCCGGGCGGCCAGCCCGCCGGGCGGGGCGGGGGCGGTGGTGCTGATGCACGACGGCGGCGGCGACCGCGGCCAGACGGTGGCCGCCCTCGACCAGCTGCTGCCCCGGCTGACCCGCGAGGGCTACCGGTTCACCACCGTCTCCGCGGGGATCGGCGCGCCGGACTCGATGCTGCCGGCCGGCGCGGGCGCCCGGCTCAGCGGCACCGCGCTGCGCTGGGCGCAGACCGGTGCCGGCTGGCTGGCCGCGGCCATGAACCTGCTGCTCGGCGTCGCGCTGGTGCTCGCGGTCGCCCGGCTGGCGGTGCAGGTGGTCTGCGCCCAGCTGCACGTGCGCCGGGTCCGCCGGCCGCGGCGCCGCCGGCCCGAGGTGTACGCCCCGGTCTCGGTCATCGTGCCGGCGTACAACGAGGCGGCGAACATCGCCGCCACCGTGCGGTCGCTGGTGGCCAGCGCGTACCCGGCGCTGGAGGTGATCGTGGTGGACGACGGCTCCAGCGACGGCACCGCCGACATCGTCGAGCGGCTGCGACTGCGCGGGGTGCGGGTGATCCGGCAGGCCAACGCGGGCAAGCCGGCGGCGCTGAACACCGGCATCTGGGCCGCCCGAGCCGACCTGCTGGTGCTGGTCGACGGGGACACCGTCTTCCAGCCGGACACGGTCCACCGGCTGGTGCAGGGCTTCGCCGACTCGACCGTCGGGGCGATCTCCGGCAACACCAAGGTCGCCAACCGGCGCCGCCTGCTCGGCCGCTGGCAGCACCTGGAGTACGTGATCGGCTTCAACCTCGACCGCCGCATGTACGACGTGCTGGAGTGCATGCCGACCATTCCCGGCGCGATCGGCGCGTTCCGCCGCGACGTGCTGCTCGAGGTGGCCGGCGTCCCCGCCGACACCCTCGCCGAGGACACCGACCTGACCATGAAGGTGCTCCGGGCCGGCTGGCGGGTGGTGTACGAGGAAAGCGCGATCGCCTGGACCGAGGCGCCGTCGTCCCTGCGCCAGCTTTGGCGGCAGCGCTACCGCTGGTGCTACGGGACGATGCAGGCGATGTGGAAGCACCGGCACGCGCTGACCGAGCGCGGCGCCGGCGGCAGACTGGGCCGGCGGGGCCTGCCGTACCTGGCCATGTTCCAGATCCTGCTGCCGCTGGCCGCCCCGGCGGTCGACGTCTTCGCCCTCTACGGGCTGCTCTTCCTGCCCTGGTCGGCGCTGGTGCTGGCCTGGGCCGGACTGCTCCTGCTCCAGGGCTTCACCGCCGCGTACGCGCTGCGCCTGGACCGGGAGCGGTACGGCCCACTGTGGACGCTGCCGTTCCAGCAGCTGGTCTACCGGCAGGTGATGTACCTGGTGGTGGTGCAGTCCGTGGTCACCGCGGTGGTCGGCAACCGGCTGCGCTGGCAGCGGATGGTGCGGACCGGCGAGGCCGCTGCGCTGGTTGGCGCGGGCCAGCCCGTGCGCTGACGCCATGGCGGTCCGTCGGACGCCGGGGCGCCGGACGGCCCGGGGTGCTGCCGCCGGGCGCGGGACCTGGCGCGCCGCGCCGGCGAGGTTCGGTCAGCGGGGGTCGAAGAGGCCGGCGGACCACGCGACCGCCACGCCGATGACGGCCGAGCAGCAGCAGATCAGCAGGGCGGCGGCGACCACGCCGAGGATCACCCAGGCGGTCCCGCGCCGGGCCGCACCACGTCCGGCATCCGGCGGTACGTCCGCCCCGGCCGCCGCCTGGTCGTCGCTCACCGCGCGGCCCCACTCACCCCGGCAGTCTAGGCGTCGGGGTGCGGGGCAGGATGGGGCGATGGAGCTGATCTCGATCGACGACGTCCGGGCCGCCGCCGACGACATCGCCGGGACGGTGGTGCGCACCCCGCTGCTGCCGGCACCGTGGGACGACGAGCTGTGCCTCAAGCCGGAGAGCCTGCAACCGGTCGGGTCGTTCAAGCTGCGCGGGGCCACCCACGCGGTGGCCCGGCTCGACCCGGCGGTCCGGGCCCGGGGCGTGGTGACCCACTCGTCCGGCAACCACGGCCAGGCGCTCGCGTACGCGGCACGGGCGGCGGGCGTCCCGTGCACGGTGGTCGTCCCGGAGGGGGCCCCGCTGGTCAAGGTGGACCGGATCCGGGCGTTGGGCGCCGAGGTGGTGCTCGTCCCGCCGGCCCGCCGGGTCGCCGAGGCGGAACGGATCGCCGCCGGCACCGGGGCCGCGCTGGTGCCGCCCTTCGACGACCGGCGGATCATCGCCGGGCAGGGCACCATCGGGCTGGAGATCGTGGCGGACCTGCCCGACGTGGACGTGGTGCTGGTGCCGGTGGGCGGCGGCGGGCTCGCCTCGGGGGTGGCCACCGCCGTGCGGGCGCTCCGCCCGTCGGCTGCGGTGTTGGGGGTGGAGCCGCTGCTCGCCGCGGACGCCCAGGAGTCGCTCGCCGCCGGTGAGGTGGTGGTCTGGGACGTCGAGCGGACCTACCGGACCAGCGCCGACGGGCTGCGTACGCACCTGTCCGCGCTGACCCTCGCCCACCTGCGGGACCGCCTCGACGGCATCGTCACGGTGACCGAGGAGGAGATCGGCGCGGCGATGGGCCGGCTGGTCCGCGAGGCGCGGCTGGTGGTCGAGCCGAGCGGCGCCGTGGCGGTCGCCGCGCGCCTCTTCCGCCGCGACGAGCTGCCGTCCGGGCGCACGGTCGCGGTGGTCACCGGCGGCAACGTCGATCCGGCGCGGCTCGCGTCGGTGCTGGGCTGACCGGGACGGAGGGGCCCGGGCCGGGCCCCTCCGCACGGCTCAGGCGCGGCCGAGGCGGTCCAGGATCCAGGCGTTGATGAACGCCTCCTCGCGCCAGGCGTCATACCGGCCGCTGGGGCCGCCGTGTCCGGCGCCCATCTCGGTCTTGAGCAGGTAGTCGCCGTCCGACGCGACCGCCCGCAGCCGGGCGATCCACTTGGCCGGCTCGTGATACAGCACCCGGGTGTCGTTCAGGCTGGTCACCGCGAGGATGGCCGGGTAGTCGACCGGGGCCACGTTCTCGTACGGGGTGTACGACTTCATGTACACGTACACCTCGGGGTCGTCGAGCGGGTTGCCCCACTCCTCCCACTCGGTGACGGTCAGCGGCAGCGACGGGTCGAGGATCGAGGTGAGCGCGTCCACGAAGGGCACCTGCGCGACGATCCCGGTGAACGCGTCCGGGGCCAGGTTGGCCACCGCGCCCATCAGCAGGCCGCCGGCCGAGGCGCCCCGGGCGACGAGGCGGTCGCTCGCCGTCCAGCCGGCCTTGACCAGGTGTCGGGCGCAGGCGACGAAGTCGGTGAAGGTGTTCCTCTTGGCCAGCAGCTTGCCCTGGTCGTACCAGCGCCGGCCCAGTTCGCCGCCGCCGCGGATGTGCGCGACGGCGAAGATGACGCCCCGGTCGAGCAGCGAGAGCCGGGCGACCGAGAACCACGGGTCCATGCTCGCCTCGTACGAGCCGTAGCCGTAGATGACGGCGGGGGCGGAGCCGTCCCGCGGGGTGTCCTTCCGGCAGACCAGCGAGATCGGCACCCGGGTGCCGTCGTCGGCGAGCGCCCAGTCCCGGTGCTGCTCGTAGTCGGCCGGGTCGTACGGCCGACCGTCCGGCCCGGGCCGCACCGGCTTCCGCTTGCGCAGCACCATCTGCCGGGTGACCAGGTCGTAGTCGTAGACCGAGTCGGGGGTGACCAGCGAGGTGTAGCGCAGCCGCACTTCGTTGGTGCGGTACTCCGGGTTGGCGTCCAGCCCGACGCTGTAGATCGGCTCGGGGAAGTCGATGTCGTACGCGTCGCCGCCGCCGACCGGGAGCACCCGCAGCCCGGTGAGCCCGTTGGTGCGCAGCGAGACGACCAGGTGGTTCTCGAACGCGTCGACGGACTCCAGCCGGGTGCCCGGGGAGTGTTCGATCAGCGGCGTCCAGTCGCCGGGCGCGTCCGCCGAGGTGTACGCCAGCGCGAAGTCCTCGGCGCCGTCGTTGTGCAGGATCAGGAAGCGGTGGCCGTGGTGCTCCACGGCGTACTCCACGCCCTGCCGGCGGGGGGCGATGACCGCCGGCTCGCCGGTCGGGTTGGCGGCCGGGACCACCCGTACCTCGCTGGTGGTCTTGCTGTGGATGTCGATGACCACGAACCGCTCGGAGCGGGTCAGCTCGACGCCGACCCAGAACCGCTCGTCGTCCTCCTGGTGCACCACCACGTCCTCACCCGACGCCGTGCCGACGCCGTGCCGCCAGACCCGGTTGGGCCGCCAGGCCTCGTCGACGGTGACGTAGAAGAGCGTGGAGGCGTCGGTGGACCAGGCGGTGCCGTAGAAGGTGTCCGGGATCTCGTCGGGGAGCACCTCCCCGGTGGAGAGGTCCTTGACCCGCAGGGTGAACCGCTCGTCGCCGGCGAAGTCCGCCGAGTACGCCAGCCAGCGGCCGTCCGGGCTGACGTCGAACGCGCCGAGCGTGAAGAAGTCGTGCCCCTCGGCGAGCTGGTTGCCGTCGAGCAGCACCTCCTCGCCGTCCAGCGGGGCGCCGTCGGCGCTCACCGGCGGCGCGGTCTCGCCGTCGCGGACGGCCCGCCGGCAGTGCACGCCGTACTGCTGCCCCTCGACGGTGCGGGTGTAGTACCAGTACCCGTCCTTGCGGGTGGGCACCGACAGGTCGGTCTCCTGGGTACGCCGGCGGGTCTCCTCGAACAGCTCCGCGCGGAGCTGTTCGAGGTGCGCGGTGCGTGCCTCGGTGTACGCGTTCTCCGCGGTCAGGTGGGCGATCGTCGCGGGGTCGTCCTTGGCGGCGAGCCAGGCGTACTCGTCGACGACGGTGTCGCCGTGGTGGGTGCGCTCGGTCGGGACGCGCTTGGCGACGGGTACGGGGGTCTCGGTGGTCACGGCGTCACGTTACCGGCCCCCGGCGCGCCGTCGTGGGGTACGCGCGGCACGGGATCCGGCAACACCGCCGCCACGTCATTCGAACACATGTACGATGACCGGCATGGCGGCTGCAGCGAGTTCGACGGACCGGCCCGGAGCCCTCGGGATCACCCGGCGGCTGGCGGAGATCTGCGGCCCGCCGTTCGCCCGCTTCGCCGGCCCCGCCGACGAGGTGGCCGGCCGGACGGCCCGCTGGGTGGCGGTGCCGGGCGGCCCGCACGCCGCCGCCGAGGTGCTGCGGCTGGCCGCCGCGCACCAGCTCACCGTCGTGCCGCGCGGCGCGGGCACCAAGATCGACTGGGGTGCCGCCCCGGCGCAGGTCGACATCATGCTCGACACCGGACGGCTCGCCGGGATCTGGCACGAGCCGCAGGGTTCGCCGGTCGCCGAGATCGGCGCCGGCACCCCGCTCCGGGCGGTCCAGGCGACCCTGGGCCGCACCGGCCGGCGGTTGCCGATCGACGCGCCCTCCCCGGGGGCGACGCTGGGTGGGGTGCTCGCGGCAGACGAGGCCGGCCCGCTGCGGCACCGGCACGGCAGCCCGTGCGCCCAGCTGGTCGGGGTTCGCTACCTGGACGCCGACGGCGAGCTGGTCAGCCTGGGTGAGGCCGGCACCGCGCTGCTCGGCCGGGCCGCGCCGGCGGGCGGCGGCGCGGCGGCGCTGTTCGGCACGGGGCGGCTGGCGGAGCTCGACGTGGCCCGGCTGCTCTGCGGCTCGCATGGCGGTCTGGGCGTGCTGGTCTCGGCGACCATGCGGGTGCAGGCCGGGCCGGCCAGCCGGGTCTGGGTCACCCGGCCGGTCTGGACCCCGCTGGAGGTGCACGACCTGGTCCGGGCGGTGCTCGCCGCCCGGCTCGACCCGGCCGCCGTCGAGCTGGACCTGCCCGTCCCGGTCTCGCTGCCCCGCCGGCGGGTCCACCCCGACCACCCCTCGGTCCGTGACCGGCCCGACCACCCCTCGATCGCCCGGCGGTCCGCCGGGCCGGCCGCGGCGGGCAGCCTGGTGGTGCTGCTGGAGGGCGGCCCGGCCGACGTCGCGGAGCGCGCCGAGCGGCTGGTGGCCCTGCTCGGCCCGGAGGCGGTGGTCGGTCACGCCGCCCCGGACTGGTGGGGGCGTTCCCCGTTCGGCCCGGGCGAGACCGCGTTGCGGATCGAGGTGCCCATCAACGACCTGCACGCGGCGGTGTACGCGCTGCGCGACGCGGCCGGCGCCCCGGTGCCGGTCCGCGGCTCCGCCGGGGTCGGCACGGTGCACGCCGCCCTGCCCGGGTCCCTGCCGCCCGCCCGGGTGGCGTCGATCCTCGCCGCGGTGCGCGGGGTGCTGCTCGCCCGGCAGGGCCGCTGTGTCGTGGTGGCCGCGCCCGCGCCGGTCCGCCGGGTGGTCGACCTGTGGGGCGAGCTGCCCACGCTGCCCCGCCTGCGGGCCGCCAAGGAGCACCTCGACCCGCACCAGCGCCTCGCCCCCGGCCGCCTCCCCGGCGGACTCTGACCCCACCCACCACCCACGCTCGCCGTGTTGATCAAGAAGCTTCGGTCAGAATTCGACCCCGAAGCGGACGCAACCCTTGATTCAACAAACCGGGGTGGGGCTAGAGGGCGTCGTTGCGGAGGACCAGGATCGCGATGTCGTCGCGGGGGGCCTCCACCGAGAAACCGATGGTGGCGGCGCGCAGCCGGGCGGCCACCACGTCCGCGGAGTAGCCGGCCAGCGGGGCCGCGGCGTCGCGCAGCCGCTCGGTGCCGAAGAGTTCCCGGCCGCGCCGCCGCTCGGTCACCCCGTCGGTGAAGAAGATCAGCGCGTCTTCCGGGCCGAGCTGGATGTCGGCGGTGGGCGTGGCGATCGAGTCGAGCAGCCCGAGCGCCGTGCCGCCGGTGCCGACGAACGCGGCGCCACCGCCGCCGCGCAGCAGCACCGGCCGGTCGTGGCCGGCCAGGTGCAGGGACACGTCGAGCCGGTCGCCCCCGGCCGGTCCGACCGCCGCCATGGCCAGCGTGCAGTACCGGCCGCCGCCCCGCTCGACCAGCGTCTCGTTCAGCCGGCCCAGCACCTCCGGCAGCGGCTTGCCGTCGCCGACCAGCACCCGGATCACGTCCCGGACCAGGCCGGTGACCGCCGCCGCCTGGACACCCTTGCCGGACACGTCGCCGATGACCACCAGCCAGCGGCCGTCCGGCAGCGGCACCACGTCGTAGAAGTCGCCCCCGACCTCGGCGTCGTCGCCGGTCGGGACGTACTCGGCGGCGAAGCCGATGCCCTCCACCACCGGGAGGACCGGCGGCAGCAGCGACTGCTGCAGGGTCTGCGCGACCCGGCGCCGTTCGGCGTGGATCCGGGCGTTCTCGATCGCCAGGGCCGCCCGGCGGGCCACGTCCTCCAGCACCGAGACCTCGTCCGGATCGTGCCGGTGCCGCTGGTGCCGGCCGACGGCCAGGGTGCCGAGCCGCTGGCCGCGGGCGATCAGCGGGACGGCGAAGCCCTCCATCGGGGCGCCGAGCGGGATCTGCGCCGCGCTCCGGGACGCCTCGCGCAGCCGGGCCTGGATCGACTCCGGCCCGGTCTCCTGGAGCACCTTGTGCAGCTGCGGCAGCACCGACTCGTCGGCGTGGCTGGACGCGGCGAGCCGCAGCCGGCCCCACTCGTCGGTGGTGTGCACCGCGCACCACTGACCGAGCCGGGGCACCACCAGCTGCGGGATGAGCGCCAGGGTCAACTCGACGTCCAGGGACTGGGCGAGCAGCTCGCTCGCCTCGGCCAGGAAGGTCAGCCAGGCCGACCGGCGGACGTCCGCCCGGCGCAGCCGGTCGTTCTCCAGGTGCAGCGAGAGCCGCTCGGCCGCCAGCACCGCGAGCGGCCGGGCGTACGCCGACGGCGCCGCGTCCAGCTCCAGCTCACCCGCGTACGGCCGGTGCACGGCCAGTGGCACCCGGATCACGTCGTTGTCGTCCCGGGGCTGCCGGCCGTACCGGGCCAGGACCTGGGTGCCCTGCCCGTCGCCCCGGTCCAGCCGGATCACGCCACCGGTCGCGCCGACCATCTCCGCCAGCCGGGTCACCAGGCCGGTCGCGAACTCCGGCAGCGGGTCCTCCGCGTACGGGTCCGGGCTGATCTGCATCAGCTCGCTCATCGCCGCCGCGCTCGGCGCGCCGCCCTCCGGGGGGTCCCCGTGCGGACCGGCGCCGGTGCGCGGGCTCCTGCCCTCCGCGGCCGCCGTCCGCCGCGCCGGTGGGACGGCCGCGTGCCGGTCCAGCCGGAACCAGACGCCCTTCCCGGTGGGCAGGTAGGTGGTGCCCCAGCGGCTGGCGAAGTGGTCCACCAGCAGCAGCCCGCGCCCCCGCTCGGCGATCTCGGTGATCTCGTCGGCGTCGTTGCGTACGCCGACCACCAGCTCGTCCACCGGGCCGACCGCGAAGTCGGAGACGGTCACGCTGAGCCCGGTTCCGTCCGCCGCGACCTCGATGTCCAGTTCGGTCTGGGCGTGTTCGACCGCGTTGGTGGAGAGTTCGGTGGTGAGCAGCAGGGCCTCGTTGAGCAGTTCCTCCAGGTCCGCCTCGGCGAGGACGGACCGGACCAGGGCTCGGGCGGCGGCGGGCGTACGCCGGTCGGCCGGAAGTCGGACCCGCCGGACATGCTCGCCCGAGCCGTCCGTCATGCCCGGTTCCGCCTCAGCTGACACCTTCGTATCCTCCACCGCCGCCGCCCCGGCTGCCAAACCGGGCCCGGCCGGTCGGACGACGCGTGGGCGTGGCGGGTGGTCGCAGGTCGTAGCTTCGACGGCGACGCGGGCAGAATGATGGGATGGCGGCGTGTCGGCACGAGCCGCTGGCCCCGAGCTGAGCGAGGAATGATGACCACGGCGAGACAATCGACAGCCGCGGACCCGTCCGCCCCCGATCACGAGGTGCTGCTCGGCGAGCTGGTGGAGGCGCTGCGGCGGGTCCGCCGCGGCGACCTCAAGGTCCGGCTGCCCCGCCGGGCCGGCCTGGCCGCCGAGGTCGCCGACGCCTTCAACGACGTGGTGTCGCTCCAGGAGCGGCAGCACCTCGACCTGCGCCGGATCAGCCGGATCGTCGGGCGGGACGGCCGGCTCACCGAGCGCCTCGACGACGAGGGCCTGGACGGCTCGTGGGCGGAGGGTCAGCGGGCCATCAACTCGCTGATCGACGACCTGGGTCGCCCCACCACCGAGATCGCCCGGGTGATCGTGGCGGTGGCCGACGGTGATCTCTCCCAGCACATGGCGCTGGAGATCGACGGTCGCCCGCTGCGCGGTGAGTACCTGCGCATCGGCCGCACGGTGAACACCATGGTCGACCAGCTTTCGTCCTTCTCCAACGAGGTGACCCGGGTGGCCCGCGAGGTGGGCACCGAGGG
>NZ_JAPFQV010000035.1:0-66325 GCF_033804685.1 Micromonospora sp. RTP1Z1 | reverse complement strand
GGATCGGCCCGCACCCATCTCGGCACCGGCCGCGCCGGGCTTGGCTGCGCCGATCGCGGCTCCTCCGGTTCCCCCTGCCTCCCCCGCGACGCCGATCTCCGCCCCGCACACGCCACCGCCCGCCATTCGCCCTGCCTCCGGCCAGGCGCCGGTCTCCGCGCCGCCCGCCTCGCCTGCCGGTCCCCCGGCGACCACCGGGCCCCTGCCCCCGCCGCTGTCGGTGCCCGACCTGCCGTCCCCGCAGAACGGGCCCTCCGCAGTGGGGGCCGGTGCGGGCGGGAGCGGCCAGCAGCCGCCGGCCACTGCGGCGCCCGGCTGGACCAAGCCGACAGTCCAGGTGCAGCAGATCGCGCCGCTGCTGCGGGAGGAAGCCGAACGGGTCGCCACGGCGGCACCGACCCCGCCGCCCACCACGCCACCCGTCCCGCCGCCGGCCCCACCGGTCGCCGCTCCACTCGCAGGCACGCAGTCCACCGGCGCTCCCCCCGTAGGCACGCCCGTCAGCGGCGTACCCGCGAGTGCCCTGCCGGCGCCGACCCACCAGGTCAGCGGTCCGCCGACGCTGTTCCCGCCGATGAGCGCGCCGCCGACACCCGCATACCCGGTCAGTGGTCCGCCGGGGCACCCCGCGTACCCGGTGAGCGGTCCTCCGGGGCGCCCGTTGTACCCGGTGAGCGGGCCACCGGGGGGCGTACCGGCGAACCCGTACCTCGCCGGGCCGGGTGGCCCGGCCCAGCCCGGCGGGCCGCATCCGGTGAGCGGGCCGCCGGCCGTGGCCCCGGTCAGCGCGTCGCCCGTACCGCCGTGGGGGTTGACCGCGTCACCGTGGAGCAGCGCCGCACCGCCGCAGCCGCTCGACCGGCCGGCCGACGTGCGGCCGGAGGCGTCGACGGAGGACGCCGACGAACCGGACCCGCACCCGCTGCCCGGGCCCGAACCGGCCCCGGCCGTCCCGTCGCCGCTGCCGGTCTACGACGACCTGCTCCAGTTCCCCGAGCCGCAGCGCACTGCGCCAGCGCCCGGGCCGGAGGCGTACCCGGTGCAGGGGGCGTGGCCGGCGGTGCCGGTACCGTTCCAACAGCCGCCCGCGTACCCGCAGGTCGAGGAGCCCGAGCCGGGCGGCCGTAACCGTGCGCTGCTCGCGGTGGCGGCCGGCGCCGCGGTGGTGGCCGTGGCCGCCGCGGTCGGCGTGGGAGTGGTGCTCAACCGCGACCCGGCGCAGGCGCCCGCGCCCGGGCAGACCCGGGCGAAGCCGATGGCGACTGGCGCGCCCCCGGGTGACCTGCGGTTGCGCGACGAGGCCACCACGATCACCATCACCTGGACGGACCCGGCCGGCGGCGGTGTGCCGTTCATGGTGGCCGGTGGCCGGGCCGGCCAGAAGCTGGGGGTGATGGCCACGGTGGATCCGGGCCAGACCAGCTACACGGTCAACGGGCTGAGCGGGAAGCTGGACTACTGCTTCACGGTGCTGGCGGTCTACTCCACGGACGCGTTCGCCACCTCGGGTCAGGTCTGCACCGACCGGGAGCGCGCCACCCCGCCGGGCTGACCGACCGTCCACCCGCAACACGCTCAGTGTCCACAGCGGAACGGTGCGGGTTCCCCCACGTCAGGGCGGCCCATATGATGTCTCCCGGCTCTGGGGAGGGTCGTCGCCGCCCGGCACGTCTCCCCGCACCGACACCGGGAGGCAGCCGGCAGTGGCCACCATCGAGGGCGTCACGAGCACCGGGGCGGACACGCCCCGGACCCGCTCCCGGATGCGGGGCGGGCTGGTCACCATCGGCACCGTGGCGGCGCTGCTGGTCGCCATGGGACTGACCGTCCTCGGGCTCGGCGCCGCCGACAACGCGGTCGCCAACTACGACGCGAGTTCGTGGCTGTGAAGCACCACCCGCAGCGAGATGGCCCGGGTCAACGGGGTCACCGCGCGGGTCGACACCCGGGTCGAGATCCCCGGCGCCCGTCGGCACCAACTGCAGGTCACCCAGACCGATCGGCTGCCGCGGTCCGGGAGGACCTGCCGGTGAGTCTGCTGCTGGTCGTACCGGCCGACGGGAACCCGGCCGGCGCCGGGGGGCCGCTGGACCGGCTCGCCGCGGTCGAGCTCACCGAGGCCGGGGACGACGTGCTGCGGACCGCGATGAGCCGGCTGCGGCAGGAACGGCTCGGCGACACGCTGGTCTTCCTCACCGGGCCCGGTGGCCGCGGGGACCTGGGGCACGTCGGCGCGCTACGCGGGGCGTACCCGTCGGTGCTGGTGGGGGTCCTCGGCGTGGCGGAGCCGACGCCGGCGGGCGCGGCCGGCCTGGTGGTGGTGGACGCGGCGGACGGCGCCGAGTTCGCCGCCGAGGGGGACGGGGTCCGCCGGCGGCGAGCCTGGCGCCGCCCCGCGGCGTCGACGCGCCGAACGAGCCGCCGCCGGCGGAGGAGCGGCGTGGTGGGGCCGTGGCGCGGGTGGTGGGCGCCGTGCCGGCGCCGCTGGCGCTGGCGCTGATCACGATGATCGCCCTGGCCGGGGTAGTGCTCGACCGGGTGTACGCGGGGCCGCTGCTGACCCGGCTGATGCTCGGCGCCGCGGTCGGCTCGGTGCTGGTCAGCGTGGCCGCCCGGCGGCTGCCGTCCTGGCTGGTCGCGCCGCTGTCGATGCTCGCCCTGGCCGGGTGGGCGGCGCTGGCGCTACGGCTGGCCGCCGCGCACGCCGACCTGCCGGGGAGCCTGGGCGCGGTGACGGCGGACGCCGCCCGCAACGCCATTCCCCGGCTGCTGACCGCGATGATCCCGGTCGAACCGGCCCCGGACACGGTGCTGCTGCCGCTGGTCGCCGCGTGGCTCGCGGGTCTGGCGGGCGCGGAGGTGGCGCTGCGGGCCGGTCGGGCGCTGCTCGGTTACCTGCCGCCGGCCCTGCTCTACGCGGGCGCGCTCTACGTGGTCGGCCCGAACGCGCAGCCGGCGATCTGGCCGACGGTGGCGTTCGCCGCGGTCGCCGCGGTGGGCCTGGCGGCGCCGTCGCGGCGGGACGGCCCGGCGGCCGGCGACCCGTCGGCCGGCCTCGCTCCGGCGGTACGCGCCGCGGTCCGGGTCCGGCTGCTCGCCGCCAGCGCGGCGGGGGTGGCGGTGGTGGTCGGGCTCGCCGCCCTGCTCGCCCCGGTGGTGGCCGGTCGGGTGGAGGAGCGCCCGGTGGACCCGCGCCGGTACGTCGAGCCGCCGCAGGTCGAGACGCTGGACGAGAACCCGCTGATCCGGATCTCCGGTTGGACGTTGAACCCGGACCAGCGGCTGCTGGAGGTCCGTACCGAGGCGGGCGGGAGCGGGCCGTCGGGGCAGGACCCGGCCCGGATCCGGCTCGCCGTACTCAGCGACTACGACGGGGTGACCTGGCGGGTGGGGGCCACCTACCGCAACGCCGGCCGGATCCTGCCGGCGAAGGAGCCGGCCCCGGGCGGTGCCACCGACACGGTCCGTCAGGAGATCACCGTGGCCGACCTGACCGGGCGGTTGCTGCCGGCGGTCGCCACGCCTCGGGAGATCAGCGGCGCCCGGGTGGCGTACGACCCGGCGACCGGGACGCTGATCCGGCCGGAGGGGCTCGCCCCCGGGCTGCGCTACACGGTCACCTCGGTCCGGGAGCGCCCCGACGGCAACCTGCTCGCCACGGCGAACGTGCCGGCCGGTGACGCGGTGTCCCGGCTGCTGCGGGTGGCCGACGGGGCGCCGGAGCAGTTGCGTCGGCTCGCCGCCCAGCTCGCCGAGTCCAACGGCGCCCCTTACGCCCGGGCCGCGGCGATCGAGCAGTTCCTGGCCGAGCACTACCGGGTCACCGCGGACGCGCCGAGCGGGCACGCGTACCCGAACCTGGCCTTCTTCCTCTTCGGTCCACGTGACGACGGCGGGCAGCGGGGCACCTCGGAGCAGTTCGCGGCGGCGTTCGCGGTGCTGGGCCGGCTGGTCGGGCTGCCCACCAGGGTGGTGGTGGGCTTCGCACCGCGGGGCGACGGCCCGGTCCGCGCGGCGGACGCCTTCGCCTGGCCGGAGGTGCTCTTCGAGGGCGTCGGCTGGGTGCCGTTCGACCCGATGCCGCGGCCGGACGAGGAGCCCCGCCCGGTGGAGGAGGACTTTCGTCCCACCCCGGACGACCCGCTCCCGTCGGAGGTGCCGGAGCCGACCGTGGCGCCGACGGGGACGCCCCCGGCCGAGGTCGGGTCCGGCCCGGCGGACGACCGGTCCGGGCTCTCCGCCCCGGTGCTGGTGGGTGGCGGCGCGGGCGGCCTGGTGCTGCTGGTCGGGCTGGCGCTGCTGACGCTGGCGGCGCTGCGCCGGAACCTGACCCGGGCCCGGCTGGGGCGGGGTGACCCCGGTCAGCGCATCGCCGGCGCCTGGCGGGAGGTGACCGACGCGCTGCGGCTGGCCGGCCATCCGGTCGGCGAGGACCTGGCCGCGGCCGAGGTGGCCGAGGCGGCGGAGCGGGTCCTCACGGGGGCCCGGGCGGCGACGGCCACCGAGGTGGGCGGCCTGGCGGTGGCGGTGGACGAGCTGGCCGGGCTGCTCAACCAGGTCGCCTTCGCCCCGGGCACGGCGGCCCCGGAGCAGGCGGCCCGGGCGGCGACGGTCGCCGACGGGTACGTGGCGGCGCTGCGGGCGGCCCGCCCCCGGTGGCGGCGGCTGCTCTGGTCGGTGCACCCGGGGCCGCTGCGCTGGCGCCGCTGACGGCTTGCCGCCGGGACCTGCCGTCGGGGCATGTCCGCGGTTTCCTGGGCGGTCATCGCCGCCCTCACCGGCGCCCTCGTGGTCACGGCGGATCGGCGGTGGCGCGCGGCCCGCCCAGTGACGTCGGCGGCGGCGCAGGCCAGGTCTGACCGCGGGCGGCGGACGCGGCGTGGTCAGCCGCGCAGCCGACGGACGAGTTTGCGCAGGCCGGCCTGCCAGCCGTCCGGGTCCTCGGCGCGCCGCCGGGCGTAGGCGGCGACCTCCGGGTGGGGCAGGATCAGGAAGCGCTCCTCGGCCAGCCCGGCGATGGTCGCCTCGGCCACCTGGTCGGGGGTGAGCACCGCCCCGGAGGCGGCGACGACCCGGGCGCCGAGGTGGCCGGCGGCGAGGCCGTCGGCGAGCATCGGGGTGTCCACGCCCTGCGGGCAGAGCGCGCTGACCCGGATGCCGGCGTCCCGGTAGGTGATGGCGAGCCACTCGGCGAAGCCGACCGCCGCGTGCTTGGTCGCGGTGTACGGGGCGTCTCCGACGGCGGTGAGCACGCCTGCCGCCGAGCAGGTGAGCAGCAGGTGCCCCGAGCCGCGCCGCAGCATCGCCGGGAGCACCGCCCGGGCGGTGTAGACATGGGCGAGGACGTTCACCCGCCAGGCCCGGTCCCAGTCGGCGTCCGGCGCCTCCACTCCCCCGCCGGTGGCCACCCCGGCGTTGGCACAGAACAGGTCGATCCGCCCGTACCGCCGCTCGGTCTCCTCGACCAGCGCCCGGACCTGCTCCTCATCGGTGACGTCCAGGCCGACGGCGTGCGCGACCGGACCGATGTCCGCGGCGACGGCGCGGGCCGCGTCGGCGTCCAGGTCGGCGACGACGACGGCGGCGGCGCCCTCGGCGACGAAGCGGCGGGCCAGCGCCGATCCGATGCCGCCGGCGCCGCCGGTGACGACGGCCACCCGGTCGGTGAGGTTCATATCAGCTCCGGTCCGCGTCGGCGACGCCCAGTCGGGGGATCAGCGTGGCCAGCGCCGCCGCGCCGCCGGCGGCCAGCTCCGGGGTGGGCAGCAGCGCCATCACCGGGACGTCCACCCCGGCGTCTGCGTAACGGCGGACCTGCGCCACGCAGTGTTCGGGCGAGCCGTGCAGCACCAGCGCGTCGACCACCTCGTCGGGCACGGCCGCGGCGGCGCCGCGCCGGTCCCCGGCCGCCCACGCCGCCCACATCGGACCGAGTGTCGCCTCCCGGCCGAGCCAGCGGTGGAAGGCGGCGTACGCGGGGACGGTGAGGTACCCGGTGATCAGGCGGCGGCCCAGCGCCCGGGCGTGCGCGGCGTCCTCGGTGGGGCAGACGAAGATCCGGGTGGCGACCTCGAAGCCGGGCCGGCGGTCGCCCAACTCGGCGAGGGCCTGCGGGACGTCGTCGGCGGCGAGCCAGTTGAGGATCACCCCGTCGGCCTCGGCGGCGGCGAGCCGGAGCATGCCGGGGCGCAGCGCGGCCAGCAGCACCGGCGGCGGCACGGCCGGCGGGCGTTCCAGGGTGAAGCGGCGGACGGTGAAGGTGTCGTAGACCTCGTCGACGGTCTCGCCGCGCAGCGCGGCGCGGAGGAACCGCAGCACGTCGCGGGTCCGCCGGAACGGCTCGTCGAAGCGGATCGCGTTCCAGTCGCCGACCAGCACCGGCGAGGAGGCGCCGATGCCGAGGGCGAAGCGCCCGGGCGCGGACTCGGCGAGCGCGGCGGCGCTCATCGCGAGCAGCCCCGGCCCGCGGGTGAAGACCGGGATGATGGCGGTGCCGAGGCGCAGCCGGGGCTGCCAGGCCGCGGCGAGCGCCAGCGGGGTGAACGCGTCGGTCCCGGCGACCTCAGAGGACCAGACGTCGGTGAAGCCGGCCCGGTCGAGGGCCGCGTAGACCGCGGCGTGGTCGGCGAGCGGGATCCCGCTCAGCGGTACCGTCATGCCCCATCGGTTCGTCACCGGTCGATCGTGCCCGCTCGCCGTCGCTGTAAGCAAGATCCGGATCCGCTCGGGCGGCGACGATATGTGCGATACACACCACCCCGTCGGGAAAGAGTGTTACGACTGCCAGGTGGGCTGGACCAGCGGCGGGGGCCGTCGCGCATGGTGACCGGCGGGGACGCCGGCGGCAGGGGGCCGCTGCTCCCCACCACCACCCCCGCGCGGGCCACCTTCCTGGAGCTCTTCTTCGACCTGGTGTTCGTCTTCGCGCTCACCCGCATCTCGGACCGCTCCTTCGAGGACCTCGCATTGGAGGCGGGCGGCACCACGGGGTGGTCGCCGATCACCGGCGGCGGCAAGACCCTGCTGCTGCTATTCGCGCTCTGGGCGGTCTGGCAGGGCACCGCGTGGACCACCAGCCGCTACGACCCGAACCACCTGTGGGT
Organism: Micromonospora sp. RTP1Z1; assembly: GCF_033804685.1. Classification (NCBI taxonomy): domain Bacteria; kingdom Bacillati; phylum Actinomycetota; class Actinomycetes; order Micromonosporales; family Micromonosporaceae; genus Micromonospora; species Micromonospora sp. RTP1Z1. Next base: position 59,222 of record NZ_JAPFQV010000035.1, on the reverse strand, counting down.
GCAGACGATCGTGCTCACCGCGCTGGTGGCCAGCATGGTCATGGGCGTGGCGATCCCCCGCGCGTTCACCGAGTCCGGCCTCGCGTTCGCGGTCGCGTACGTGGTGGCGCAGGTGTCCCGCCCGGGGATCCTGGTGCTCACCCTCGGCGAGCGCCAGTACCGACGGCTCAAGCTGCGGATGCTGATCGTGTTCTGCGTGAGCGGGGTGTTCTGGCTGACCGGGGCGTTCGTGCCGACCGACGTCCGGATCGCCCTGTGGGGGATGGCGTTGGGGATCGAGTACCTGGCGACCCGGACCGGCTGGCCGGTGCCGGGGCTGGGCCGGTCCACGGTCTCCCGGTGGGACATCGCCGGCCAGCACCTTGCCGAGCGCTACCAGTAGTTCTTCCTGATCGCGCTCGGCGAGACCATCCTCGTGGCGGGTTTCGCCTACAGCAGGGGCACGTTCGCACCAGCGAACACCGCCGCCTTCGGCATCGCGGTGATCACCTCGATCCTGCTCTGGCGGATCTACTTCCAGCGGGCCGGGCAGATCCTCGGCGAGGCGGTCGCCAAGGCCCGGCACCCCGCCACGATCGGCCGGTCGGCCGCCGACACCCACCTGGTCATGCTCATCGGGATGACCGGCACGGCAATCGGGTACCAGTTGGCCATCAAGCATCCGGTGACCCACCCGGAAGCGGCCTGGGTGGCGATGATCATCGGCGGCCCGGTCCTCTTCCTGGCCGGGCGGGCCCGCTTCGAGTACGAGGTCTTCGCCCGGGTGTCGCGGTCCCGCTGGATCGCCATCCTCGCCCTGCTCGCACCGGTGCCGGTGCTACTGCACCACCCGCCGCTGATCTCCGCCACCGTGGCCGCCGCGGTGCTGGCCGCGGTGGCGGTGGCCGACGCCCGCCGGGCGCGGGGCAAGCCGCCGGAGGCGGCCGCGCCGCCGTTCTGAACCACCACGCTCCGGGGTGCGGCACCGGTGCGGCGTCGACCGCGCGGGACCGTCCGGGCCGCGGACCGGCGCTACGATCCGCGGGTGACCTTCTCGATCGTCGCCCGTTCGGCCGACGGCCGCCTGCACGGCGTCGCCGTGGCCAGCAAGTTCCTCGCCGCCGGCGCGCTGGTCCCGGCCGCCGAGGCCCAGGTCGGCGCCGTCGCAACCCAGGCGCACGTCAACCTCGCGTACGGGCCGCAGGGGCTGGCGCTGCTGCGAACCGGGGTGGCGGCCGCGGACGTGGTGGCCGGCCTGGTCGCCGCCGACCCCGGCCGGGACGACCGGCAGCTCGGCGTGGTGGGAGCGACCGGCGACGGGGCGACCTGGACCGGGCCGCGCTGCCACCCGTGGGCGGGTGGACAGGCCGGCGACGGCTGGGCCGCGCAGGGCAACATCCTGGCCGGACCGCACGTCGTCGACGCGATCCGGGACGCCTGGCTCGGCGGGGATGGCCTGCCGTTCCCGCAGCGGCTGCTCGCCGCGCTGCACGCCGGTGACCGCGCGGGCGGCGACCGCCGTGGCCGGCAGAGCGCCGGGCTGCTGGTGGTCGAGCGGCACGGCGGGTACGCCGGCACCGGCGACACCCTGGTGGACCTGCGGGTGGACGACCACGCCGACCCGGTGACCGAGCTGGGGCGCCTGCTCGACACGCACACCCTGCTCTTCGGCAAGCCCGACCCGGCCACCCTGCGGGAGCTGGCCGGACCGCTCGCCGACGAGGTCGCCGCGCTGCTGGCCGCCGTCCGCCACCCGGTGGGCGCGGCCGGCCTGGACGACGCGCTCGCGTCCTGGGCCGGTGTGGAGAACCTCGAGGAGCGGCTGGTGCCGGGCCGGATCGACCCGATCGTCCTGGCCCACCTGCGCCGCACCGCGCCGCACGTCCCGGCCGCCCGCGCCGGCGACTGACCCCACTCCACCGGCACCCCGCCACCCCGGCAGGACTCGCCCCCGCGCGGCCCGTCCGGGCCACCAAAGTCCATGACCGATATGCCTGACAGACATATTCATGCCTCTCAGGCATGTCGCTCGCCGCATACACATGCCCCAGCGCGCGACACCCCGGCGCCCTCGGGCGCGGCCTCCGGACCTTTCGGAACGCTGCCGCGACCGCGACGACGACCGGCCGCGCCGGGTCAGCCGCCGAAGGCGAGCCAGCGGAAGCCGGCCTCCTCGACCAGGGCTCGCTCCCGGTCGGTCAGCCCGGCCCGGCCGGTGGCCTTGCGGATCACCGTCAGCGGGTCCCAGTCGAGCCCGTCCGGGACGGGCCGGCCCCCGGTCAACAGGTCGACCACCACTGCGGCGGCCGTCGGGGTCAACCAGGGCCGCCGATCCAGCGCCTCGGCCAGGTCCAGGCCGTGCACGCCGACCTCCACCACCCGGGTACGCAGGAACTCGGTCAGGGTCATCGCGTCGCCGTGCCGGGTGCGGACCAGCCGGCCCGGTGGCTGCGCGGCCACCGCCTCGTCGGTGGCCCGCCAGGCCTGCGCGAAGTCCGCCGCCACCTCCGGTACGCCGGGCCGCTCGCGCGCCTCCCGCCTGGCGCTGTCGATCCGGGCGCCGTCCACCTCTGGGGTGAACTTGGCTGCCCCGAAGTAGCCGGCCGCGTCCACTTCCGCCCGGTCCGGGGCGGGGGCGGCGAGCATGTCGACGAGGCGGCCGGCGCCGGTGCGGACGTGCGCCACGAGGTCCCGGGTGGTCCAGGGTGGGCAGGGCGTGGGCCGGTCGAGGTCCGCCTCGGCGAGCCCCCGCAGGATCTCCGCCAGCCGCGCGCACTCGTCCCGGAACGCCGCCCGCACCTCGTCCATCTGTTCTCCCCCGATCATCCGGCTTGCCGGGCGTACCTTCTCACGCGGCCGTTTCGGCACCCCCGGGCCGGGTACGCGCCGGTGGACGAAAGGGGCGTCGAATGGCCGGCATCATGCTGCGCAGCACCGCGTTCAATGATCACGACCTGCTACCCGGACGCTTCTCCCGGGAAGGCGGAAACCTCTCGCCGCCGCTGGAGTGGTCCGAGGTCCCCGACGGGACCGAGGAGCTGATCCTGATCGTCGAGGACCCGGACGCCGGGAAGGCTCCTTTCCTGCACTGGCTGGTGACCGGGATCCCGCCCGAGTCCGGCGGGGTCGCCGAGGGCGCGACACCCGACGGGGGCCGCGAGTGGCCCAACAGCTTCGGCACGACCGGGTGGGGCGGCCCGCATCCGCCACCGCACGAGGACCCGCACCGGTACTTCTTCCGGCTCTACGCGCTGGAGCGTCCGCTTGAGCTGCCCGAGGCGCCCCAGGCGACCGACGTGCACCGGGCGCTGACCGATCGCGAGATCGCCAGCGGCACCATGGTCGGCACCTTCTACCGCTAAGAGTTGAGTCGTAACGGTTGTTGCGGCTCACGGCCCGGCCCAGCTAGACCCGATGGCGGGTGTGGCTGCTTGGGTTGGGTGGTCCTGCGTGGCCGTGGCACCCGGCGTACCAGGTGCTCGTTCTCATCAGGGGTGTCCCGTGGTCGGGTCTTTCGTCCGGCAGAGGCCACCAGGGTGGTGGCTGTCGCACCTGCCGTGCCACGGCCGTGGGGTCGGGGCAGGGTGATCACGGTTGACCGGGCCAGGGCCTCTTGCTGCCCTTGCACCCGGGCCGCGAGCGCGGCCCGGAAGTCTTCATCGATGTAGGCCGTTGCCGGCTGGTCGGGGTCGGTCAGGCGGACGCAGGCGGCCATCGCCGCGGCGACCAGGTCCCGATCCCCGGTCAGACCGCAGGCCGGGCAGGTGTGGGTGCGCTGGCCGAGGGCTTTCTTCTCCCGGCGGCCGCACGGGCACTGCTGCGACAGCGCCGTCTGCCGGGTTCCGGCCCGTAGCAGCCGGCCACCGGCCACCGCGCACTCGGCTTTCAGCGCGGTGGTGAGCATGCCCGGGGAGAACAGGGCGATGGCGCGGCCCCACAGCCGCGCCCAGGCGCGGATGTCGGTGTGCTCGACGACTAGGTACGGGCCGTGCACGGCGACGATGCTGCGGGCGGTGTCGCGGGACCGGGCGTGTCTCGCCTGCGACGCGGAGCGGCTGTCGGCGGCGTGCCGGCCGCGGGTGCGCCGGTAGGTGGTGGACAGCGTGTCGCAGCGGTACGCCTGTTTCGGCCGGCCGGCCGCGTCTGATACACGGGCGCCGCCGGGAAGGTCGACGCTCCTCGCCGGCAGGCCGGCGCCGGCACGCCGGGCCGCGCGCTTCTGCTGCCGTACGGACGGCTGGTACTGGTGGGGGTTGCTGTTGCGGCGGGACCGGTCCAGGGCCCGCTGCCGACGGCGGGCGGTGACTGCGGCCTTCTCCGCCGCGGCGCGCTGGTCCGGGGTGACGGTCACCTGGCCGGCGGCGAGGCCGCCAGGGGCGCCGGGGTCGGCGGGCATGGAGACGACCGACAGGTTGGACACGTTACCGTCCACGCCGCCGACCCGGTCCCGGGGTGCGGCCGCCCGCCGGGTGGCGACCGCGGGACTGGTCCAGCCCTGGTCGAGGATCATCAAATGGGCGTAGACGCGCCACCCGCCGGGCGCCTTCGGGTCCTCGACCCGCACCAGGTCGATCTTGTGCCACTGGTCGGGTCGGCCGAGGAAGTGGTCCAGGCGGCCCTGCTGTCCGGCACCCTGCGGCAGCCGGACCGGCAGGACCAGGTCCTGACCGCAGCCGGTGAACACCACCGCCAGCGGCCCGTCGTACGCCCACCAGCGGGCCGAGCCGGCGGGTCGCTCCGGTGCCGGCAGGACAGCCGGCTGCGACAGCGCGGATTCCGGGTCACGGGGCGGGAACGCCGTGCGGTGCCCGTCGAGGGAGCCGACCAGCCGGAACGTCTCCCACGTGCGCGACTTCGTGTGCGAGCGGGCCCGGCCGGGGATCCGGGTCGAATCCCACCAGGTGCCGACCCTCGGCCGGCCGTGCCGGTGGCCGGTGGCGTCGGCGAACAGGTGCCGGTCGACCGTCTCCCAGACCTCGTCGGCCAGGTGCATCGCCAGGGCTTTGGTCAGATGGTGGCGCAGCCACACCGACTCTTCGAGGTGCTGGTATGCCGCCTGCTCGAACGCGGTCCGGGACAGCCGGAACCGGCGGCGCGCCTCGGCCGGGCTGCCCTCGGCGCGTAGCTGGTGCGCGGCCCAGTACGCGTCCACCCGTGCCCGGGCCTGCCGCTGCAACGCCCGCCGCAGTTGGAACTCGGCGGCGAATATGCCGAACACCCGGCGCCGGCGGCCGGGCTCGGTCAGATCCACCTCGAGCCGGATCACCGCGGTCGGCGCGTCCTTGTCCCGGCGCCAGTTCTTCGCTTTCGACTTGCCCCGCGTGCGCCGGGCGCCGGTTGGCTCTGCCGTCAACGTTCCCGTCACCTCCACCCGCATGCGCAGCACCGCGCCGGTACACGGCAGCATACGACCAAGATCCACACATGTGCATCAGCCGCCGCTACCAGAACCTGGTGCAGCTCACCAGCCTGACTGGTCCGCAACTGTCGGCTCTCGTCGTCCGTGTCGCCGCAGCGCTACCGCCCACGACCGGCCGGCCGTGGAAGCTGTCCCTCACCGACCGCATCCTGGTCACCTGCGCGGCGGTGCGCACGAACCTGACAACCCGGGCGCTCGCCGCCGTGTTCCGCATCAGCCAGGCGATGGTCGTGCGGGTCCTGCGGCACCTGCTACCCGTGCTCGCCGGTCTGCCCCGCAGCCGGCACCGGCCCGGCCACGGCCGGCGGTGCACGTGGATCATCGACGGCACCCTCATCCCCGCCCACGACCAGCAGCGTGCAGCGCCCTCGAAGAACTACCGGCGCAGCGTGAACCTGCAGGTGGTCGTCCGCCGTTGCGACCGAAGCGTGGTTGCCGCAGGCGTCGCCTGGCCGGGGAACCGGAACGACATCGTCGTCGCCCGCGCGCAACCCGGCCTGCTCGCCGCGGCGCCGCGGCAGATCCTTGGTGATGGCGCCTACCGGTCACTGCCTGGTGTGACCACACCCACCCGCCACCAGAACGGCCGGATCATCCGGGACGACGCCTGGCGACGGCACCGCCGTCGCCGCGCCACCGTCGAACACGTGATAGCCCGGCTCAAGGACTGGCAGATGCTGCGGCAGATCCGCCGCCGCGGCGACCAGATCGACCACGTGATCGGCGCCGCCGTCGCGATCTACAACCACCGCCTCGACCAGTTGCGACTCAACTCTTAGTGCGGTGTCAACTGACGTTCACCGGGTCTCCGGTGGGTGTCGCGGATCCTCGCCTGTTGGGCGAGCGACTCCCCACCGGCTGGTGGGGCGGGCCTCCGCGGGCCAACTGATCCTCGCGCCACCCATGGGCGGCGGGGGTCACGCCGGGACCGGCCGGCAGCGAGCAGGTGTCGGCCGGCTCGACGGTGCGTGACCACCTCCGGCAGCACGACAGCTGCCGGGGTGGTGGATCCGCCGCCCGGGATGCGGGTGGCGATGCTGGCCGCCGGCCTCACACAGCAGGGCTGCCCCGGCGTCACCCGCAACGCGACACGCGCGGTGCGATGCACGACCCGCGGGGCGGCGGGATCCCCACGGCGAAGCACGAACCGAAGCCAACACCACCCCAACCACACTTTCCCCAACCCCGACCAACCCGGCCAACGATTGTGGACACCGCACTATCCCTTGTACCGCGGCACCAGGCGGTGGACCGTCGCGAGAACCAGCGCGGCCACCACGGCGATCGTCCCGACGATGCCGGCCGCGCTGCCCGCGTACCCGACGAAGAGGCTGCGGCGGGACAGTTCATCGGCCGGGACCTCGGGGAGGTCGACCAGCCAGGACAGGGCGAGCCCGGAGGCGACGAGGGCGAGCAACCCGCCGAGGCCGAGCACGGCCGCGGCGACCCGGTGCGCGTCCTCGGGGGAGATCGTCGCCCGTTCCCGCTGGAAGAAGAGCAGGACCAGGCCGGCCGCCGCCGCCCACGCCCCGACCAGGAGGAACGCCGCCACGGCGTCGCTCGGTCGGTGCCAGCCGGCGGAGAGGGTGGCCACTCCGGCGGCGGCGGCGTACCCGGCGCCGAGGAACGCGCCGAGGACCCGCACCTTGCGCGGGAGGACGAGGATCAGCGCGATCGCCACCGAGGCGGCCACCGCGGTGTGGCCGCTGGGCAGGCTGTTCCCCGCCGCCGCCCGTTCCGGGTCGACGCCGAAGTCCGGCCGGGTCAGGAAGTGCTTGAGCAGCTGGGTGCTGACGTTCGCCCCGGCGATCAGCAGGGTGGCCGTCACCGCCAGGGCCTTGCGGCCCCGGATCAGCGCGATGAAGCCGATCACCGCGGTGGCCACCAGCAGCGACACCGCCGACATGGCGTTGAGGATCCGGTCCACCGGCCCGTCGATCCGCTCCTGGCCGATCCGGTTGCCGGTGAGCGCCACCGTGTCGAGCCACTGGCCGACCTCGGTGTGCAGGGCGAAGCGCCACACCACCAGGAAGGCGGCCGCCTGCACCAGGGCCAGCACGACCAACCAGACCGCCGTCCAACCCCTCGCCGTCTCCCGCACCCGCACACCGTAGCGGCCGGCCCGCGTCGGCGCTCGGCGGGACCGCGGCGTAGGACGGCCGATGGTCCGGCGGCCCGGGCGAGGCGGCGGGGACGACCGGGCGGAGCGCGGGCCGGGCCGCTGCCGGCCGGGTGCGCGGAGCTGCGGCATCGGGGGGCGCCGTCCGATCGGGACTGCCGGGCGCGGGAACGTAAAAGAGAGGCCGCCACGGGGGGAGCGGCCTCTCTTGTGACGTACGTTACTCCGTCCACCGCCGCCGTGTGATCCCGTGCCGCCCCCATTTTCGCGGGCTTTTTCGCGGCAATCTCGTCTCCGAACGGAGTGGTGGGCCGGCTGGTCCGCTGCGTCGGCCGGACGGCCGGCCCACCCGGCCTGACCGTGGGAATCATGCCGTCCGCCGACCGGGTGTCTCCAGTTCCCCCAGGGCCGGGTCGGACTGACGGACGGGCGGGGCCGGCCGCCCGTCCGCCAGGAGCGGTCACCCGTTGGGGAACAGGTTCCAGTACCCCGGCCGCCGTCCCGGTCGAGCCCGCGCCCCGAGAGCCCCGGCCCCCGCGGGAACATGGCGTGGCAGCGCCTGCCCTATTATGGGAGCGCTCCCGGCCGTCGGGTGGCCACCTTCCTCCGAGGAGAAACGCCCATGTCGATACTCATCCGACGGCGCCTGCTCCGCCGCGCCGCCCTGTCCGCGACGGCCGCCGGAGCGGCCCGCGCCGGGCTCGCGGGCACCGTCCCGGCCGTCGTGGCCGCCACGGCCGCCGGTGGCTGCGACAGCACCCCGGACCGGGAGAGCAGCCCCGAACCGCGCGGACCGCTGCGGTTCCCGCCGGGCTTCCGCTGGGGCGCGGCCACGTCGGCGTACCAGATCGAGGGGGCGGCGAAGGAGGACGGCCGGGGCGCTTCCATCTGGGACACCTTCAGCCACACCCCCGGCCGGACCCGCAACGGCGACACCGGTGACGTCGCGGCCGACCACTACCACCGCTACCGCGACGACCTGAACCTGATGGCCGGCCTCGGGCTGCGCAGCTACCGGTTCTCCATCTCCTGGCCGAGGATCCAGGCCGACGGCGCCGGCAAGCCGAACCAGCGCGGCCTCGACTTCTACCGCCGGCTGGTCGACGGGCTGCACGAGCGGGGCATCGCGCCGATGGCCACCCTGTTCCACTGGGACCTGCCGCAGGCGTTGCAGGACGCCGGCGGCTGGGAGTCGCGGGACACCGCCCACCGCTTCGCCGAGTACGCCGACGCGGTCTTCCGCGCCCTCGGCGACCAGGTCCCGGTCTGGCTGACCATCAACGAGCCGAAGACCGTGGTCCAGAACGGCTACCTGTGGGGGCACCACGCGCCGGGCCGGCAGGACCCGCAGGCCGCCTACCTGGTCGCCCACCACCTCCAGCTGGCGCACGGCCTGGCCGTGCGCGCGCTGCGGGCCACCGGCCAGGCCGGCCGGATCGGTCCGGCGCTCAACCTGCACCCCTGCTACCCGGCCGACGACAGCCTGGAGGCGGCCGCGGCGACCCGGCTGTACGACGGCTACGAGAACCGCCTCTACCTCGACTCCGTCCTGAAGGGCTCGTACCCGCAGGACGTGCTGGCCGACCTCGGCCCGGACAGCCGGATGGTCGCCGGCATCCGCGACGGCGACCTCGACGTCATCGCCAGCCCGGTGGACCTGCTCGCGGTGCAGTACTACACGCCCATCTACGTCACCGGCACCGGCGACACCGTCCGCCGCTGGCCCACCTCTGAGGCGGACTGGCAGCAGATCCACCCCGAGGGGATGTACGACATCCTGACCCGGGTCACCCGCGACTACGGCCGGATCCCGCTCACCATCACCGAGAACGGCCTGCCCTGCCCCGACAGGCTCGGCCCCGACGACACCGTCGACGACTCCCGCCGGATCGACTTCCTCCGCGACCACTTCGCCGCGGCACACCGGGCGATCGCCGACGGGGTGCCGCTGGAGAGCTACCACGTCTGGTCGCTGCTGGACAACTTCGAGTGGGCCGAGGGGTACGACCAGCGCTGGGGCCTGGTCTACGTCGACTACCCGACGCAGCGTCGGGTGCTCAAGCGCAGCGCCCACTGGTACCGCACGGTGATCCGCGACAACGGTCTCTGAGCGCCGCGCCGGCGACCGGGCCGGGGCGTCCGCCCCCGGCCCGGTCGTCCCGGTCAGCGGGGCAGGGCCTGCTGCAGTTCCGCCCGCAGCGCGGGGGTGAGCATCTCGCCGGCCTGCTTCGCCAACCGCGCCATCTCGTAGCCGACCACGCCGATGTCGGCGTCGGCGCCGGCCAGGGTGGCCAGGATGGAGCCGTCGCGGATCTGCATGACGAGGAAGTACCCGCGCCCCATCTCCACGACCGTCTGCTTGACGACGTCGCCGTCGAACATCTGGGCGGCGCCCGCGGTGATGCTCATCAGCCCCGAGGTCACCGCGGCCAGCTTGTCGGCGTGGTCGCGGGGCAGGTGGGCGGAGAGCGCCACCAGCAACCCGTCGGAGGAGACCACCACCGCGTGCGCCACCCCGGGGACCCGTTCGGCAAACGCGTTCACCAGCCAACTCAGGTCACGCGCCTCCTGGCTCAACGTCATCATTGTTGTCCCGTTTCCTCTCATGATGCTTTGGTGAGCATGTGATTGGATGTCCCGCCTTGCGGTGGGACGGTCCCGGTCTTGCTCGCCGAAGCGATGCCGGGTTGACGCTTCACGGCCACCGGCCCGCCTTGGCGGGTCTTACGGTCGGCTTCACGTCCGGCCACCGGGCCACTCCCGGCGGTGTTCACCTCAGCCGCGAGTGCGGCGAGGTTACGTGCGGCGTTGAGGTCCCGGTCGAGGGTCAGGCCGCAGACGGTGCAGGTGCAGGTCCGCTCGGACCGGGTCAGTTTGGTTTTCACCGCGCCGCCGCCCGAGCAGGTTTTTGAGGACGGATACCAGCGGTCGGCCACGACCATCCGGCCGCCGTTCCAGGGGTCGAGCGGCGCCGGGACTTGAGCCGCGGGGTCAGGTCGAGCGCGAACCGATACGCCTGCATGATCCTCACGCTGGCTCGCCCCCGGTAGCGACTTCGACCGCCCGGCGGGCTCGGTCCGCGGCGGAACTGCTGGCCACCCCTTCACTGCGGTCGCCGATGGGCGGCATGATCAACTCTCTGGTCTCCTCGGCCTCGGCCCGCCGCACCCCGCCGTAGAAGCGGGAGAGCATGCCGCCGACCGCGTCCGGATCGGGGTCGTGGCGCGGGGTGGGCTCGTCGGGGCGGGCGGACCGGGTGACCGCGGCGAGCTGCGCCATCGGCACCCGTACCGGCAGGCCCCCCTCGTTGGTCCCGCCGGTCACCGGCGTCTCGACGGGCGGCGGGGTGACCCTGGGCGTCGACGACGACGACGACCCCTGCCGGGAGAACCAGCCACCGCCGGCGGCCGGCCCGCCCGCCGACGGCGTGAGCACGTTCTCGGCCCGGACCGGCACCTGCCTCCTCTGCCGCGGCACCGCCGGTGGCTCCGGCCGCCGACCCGCCACCGGCAGCTCCGTCGGGGCCCCCGGTCGGCCCCGCCCCGGCGGCGCCACCGGCGGCACGGCGGGCGGGGCGGACGGCCGGCTGGCCGCGAGGACCTCGGTGGTCAGCATCCGGGGCGTGACCGGCGCGTCCAGCTCGGGAGCCGGCGCCGGCGCGAGCAGCTCGGCGGGGATCCGGATCTGGGCGACCAGGCCGTCCGGACCGCCCTGCAACCGGATCCGGACGCGGTGCCGGGCACCCAAATGGCTGATCACGAACAGACCCATCCGTTCGGAGGCCGCGACGTCGGCCGCCGGCGGCTCGGCCAGCACCGCGTTCGCCTCCGCCAGCGCGCTCGGACTCATGCCGAGCCCCTGGTCGGCGATCTCCACCAGCGCCCCGAGGCCCTCGGCCCGGGCGATGACCCGGACCGTGGTGTCCGGGCGGGAGAACGCGGTCGCGTTCTCCAGCAACTCGGCGAAGAGATGCACCAGGTCGCCGACGGCATGCCCCACCACGTGCAGGTCCGCGCTCGAGGAGTGGCGGACCCGCTGGTACTGCTCGATCTCGGCGCTGGCGGCGAGCAGCACCGCCGCCAGGCCGACCGGGCGGTTCCACCGTCGGGTGGACTCCGTGCCGGCCAGCACCAGCAGGCTCTCGTCGTTACGGCGCATGCGGGCGGCCAGATGGTCCAGCTTGAACAGGTTCTCCAGCTGGTCCGGGTCGCTCTCCTCGCGTTCCAGGTCGTCGAGGAGTTCGAGCTGCCGCTCGACCAGCACCTGGCTGCGCCGGGCGAGGTTGACGAACATGGAATTGACGTTGCGTCGCATCAGCGCCTGCTCGACGGCGACGCTGACCGCGCTACGGTGCACCGCCACGAACGCCTCGGCCAGCTCGCCGATCTCGTCCAGCGAGCGGACCACCGCCGGCGCCACGTCGATCCCGGTCACCGGGCTGTCCACGGCGCGCAGCCGGTCGAGGGCCTCGGGCAGCTCGACCTGCGCGATCCGCAGCGCCTGGCTGCGCAGCAGCCGCATGGACCGGGCGATGGAGCGACCGATCAGCAGCGAGATCAGCACCGCGACCAGAAGCACCGCGACGATGGCGCCGGCCACCAGCAGGGTGTCCCGCAACTGCCCCGCGCTGGCGTCGCCGGCGCGGCGTACGGCGTCGTCGAGCACCGCGCCCTCGAGCTGCCGGAGCAGCTCCTGGCGCTCCTGGCTGGCCGCCCACCACTGCGTCGCGGGCAGCAGCTCCGGTGGGGCCGCGCCGCTGGCGAGGGTCTTCTCCTCCATCCGGGTGGCCGACACGAACGCCGGGTCCGCCGACGTCTGGTCGTAGCGGCGGACCTGGTCGGCGGTGGCCGCCACCCGGAACGCGCCCAGGGCGGTCAGCTGCTGGGCCCGCAGGTCGGTCAGGGTCACCTGGTCGTCCACCTCGTACCGGCCGGCACGGGCGGCGGCGTAGAGCTGCCCGCGGATCCGCGAGGAGAGCTCCTTGACCCGGGAGAGCTGCACGTAGCGCAGCACCACGTCGGTGAGCACCCGCTGGTCGTCGCCGGGCGAGGGCTCGGCCAGCAGGTTGAGCAGGGCGTCGATGGCCCGGTGGTAGTTGCTCAGGATGGTGTCGCTGCTGAGCACCGCCGGCGGCACCGCCGCCCGGATGTAGATGATCTGGTCGTACGCCTCGAGCGCCTCGGAGTAGGCGACCCGCCAGGCGGCGTCGGCGTCGGCGAGCGGCGCGGCCGCCCCGCGCAGGTCGGCCAGGGCCTGGTCGGAGGCGGTCTGCAGCGGCTCCAGCGCGGCGATCGCGGCGTCCCGCTCGGCGCCCCCGGCGGCCTTGCGCAGCGCGGCCAGCTCACCCGCGGTCCGGTCCCGCTCCTGCTGGATCCGGTCCACCGCGGCGGTGATCTGCCGGCCGATGCCGACCTGCTGGGCGAAGTCACTCAGGGCGGTGGTCTGCCCGACCAGCGCCCGGGTCTGCACGCCGGCCAGGACCAGGAACGCGACCGAGGGGATGATCAGCACGGTGGCGAGCTTGGTGCCCATCCGCCAGTCGCGCAGCCGCAGCGCCGACCGGCGGCGGTGCGGAACGACCCGGACGTCGAACCGACGGCGGCGGTGGTTCGAGACCGCGCCCGCGCTGGGGTCGGGACCTGCGCCCACACATGCCTCCTCGGTCCCTCGCCTCCGCCATCTCGGGGAGCGCAGTCCATCCAACCAGGCCGTCGTACGGTGTCAACGGCCCCGGCCGGCCGGTGAACGAGGAAGGTCAGCCCGGCCGGGGGCTGGCTACGGTTGGCGCGTCCGCCTCGTCCGTCCGGCCGATGCCGCCGACGCGGGCGCCGTCGGCGACCCGGCCCAGCGCCACCAGCGCGGCCCCGGTCGCCCCGATCTCCGGATGCCGCTGGTGCCGTACCGGTCGTGGCGCCAGCGCGGCAACGAACGCCTGCCGCCACCACGCCGAGGCGGCCATCGCTCCCCCGCCGAGCACCACCTCGGCCGGCTTCACGACGCCGGACTCCAGCACCACCAGGTCCTCGGCGACCAGCCGGCACAGACCCGTCATCAACCCGGCGAGGAGGTCGACGGCGGTGGCGCCGAAGCTGAGCCCGCGCAGCTCACCGGAGCCGGCCGGCGCCAGGCCCGGCGGACGGTCACCGCCGAAGCGGGGGTTGGCCTGCACCCCGCCGTCCGCCGGCAGGCGGGACAGCGCCGCCTCCAGCTCGGCGCCCTCGGGCAACCGCAGCTCCCGCTGGGCCCAGGCGAAGAGGTTCCCGCCGCTGGAGTACGCCGATCCGGTCACCACGTGCTCGTGGTCGACCCGGTAGCGCCAGAGCTGGTCGGGCAGCGGCGGCAGCTCCATCCCCGCCGGCGCCGGCTGGATGAGGCGTACCGCTGCCGAGGTCCCGACGGTGACCGCGGCCCGGGACGGGTCGACGCAGCCGGAGCCCACATTGGACGCCGCGCCGTCGCCCACCGGCGAGGTCCACCGGGCCCCGGCCAGCTGCGGCCAGCGTCGGGCGTGCTCCGGCCGCAGCCGGCCGCGCCATCCCGCCGGGGCCAACGGGGGCAGCTCGCCGGAGCGTACGCCGGCCAGCTCGCAGGCCTCCGCGTCCCAGTCCAGCCGGCGCAGGTCGAGCAGCCCGGTCCCGGAGGCCATCGAGATGGAGATCGGCGCCTCGGTGAGCAGCACCCCGAGGACGTACTCGGCCAGGCCGGCGAAGCGGGCGACCGGGGTGGCCGCGCGCTCCCGCAGCCAGGGCAGCCGCACCGACCAGTAGGAGCGGTGCCACCACGTGCCGGTGCGCTGGTGGAAGGCGTCCGGGTCGGCCGGCCCGGCGACGCCCGCGGGCGGTGTCGGCCGGGTGTCCATCCAGGTCAGCACCGGCCCGAGCGGCTCGCCGCCGGCGTCCAGCGGAACCACCGAGTGCCACTGCGCCGAGGCCGTCACCAGCCCGATGTCGCGCAGGTGGCCGGCGTCGGCCAGTTCGTCCAGGCACTCCGCCAGGCTGGCGAGGTAGCGGCGGCCGTCCTGAGTGCCGGTGCCGTCCTCGCCGGTGACCAGGCGCATCTTCCGCCGGGCCAGCGCGCCGGGCCGCGGAGTGGCGTCCGCGTCCAGCACGAGTCCCCGTACGGAGGAGGTGCCCAGGTCGAGAGCAAGAATGTCCATCGCCGGTCAACCTACCCGGCAGGGCGGGCGACGAAGCCAAGATCCGGACTCCGCCGTCGCGCGGCGATCGGGTTCCCGGGGGCCGTCCGGTCGCGTACAGTGATCGCCATGCCCGCGCACCTGTCCTGCTGGTGGCCCGCCGACCCGGCGGCCCACCCCCGCGCGTAGCTTTCCCACGCGGCCGCCCGACGAGGCGGCCGCCGGTCTCTGCCCGGCATCCCGGGCCGCCCCACCGGCGGCGCCCGGCCCGAGGAGACCCCGATGACCCGCCCGCACGACCTGCTCGCCGCCGTCGCCGACGGCGTCGACCCCGGCCCGTTCGCGCTCGTCCGCCGCGAGGGCGCCGACCACCTCGAGCTCTTCACCGGCACGGTACGCACGGCCGACCGGCTCGCCGACATCCCGCTGCCGGACGGCCCGCCCGGCCCGCGCACGCTGGCCCTGGTCCCGTACCGGCAGATCGGCGAGCGCGGCTTCGCCTGCGTCGATGACGGCGTGCCGCTGGAGTGCCTGGTCATCTCCGCACACCATCGGATCGGGCTGGCCGAGGTGCTCGACGTCCTGCCCGACCGCCCGGTACGCAGCACGGGGGCCGGCTTCGACGTCGGCGACGACGAGTACGCCGCGACCGTCGGCCGGGTGCTCGCCGACGAGATCGGCCGGGGCGAGGGCGCCAACTTCGTCATCCACCGCACCATGCGGGCCACCGTGCAGGGACCGCCGCTGGTGGCGGCGCTGGCCGCGCTGCGCCGGCTGCTGCTGCGCGAGCGCGGCGCGTACTGGACGTTCGTGGTGCACACCGGGACCCGGATCCTGGTCGGGGCCAGCCCGGAACGGCACGTCAGCGTCGACGACGGCCTCGTCATGATGAACCCGATCAGCGGCACGTTCCGGCACACCGGCGCGGCGGCGGACCGCGACGCGCTGCTGCGCTTCCTCCACGACCCGAAGGAGGTCGAGGAGCTGTACATGGTGCTCGACGAGGAGCTGAAGATGATGGCCACCGTCGCCGAGCACGGCGGCCAGGTGGTCGGGCCGTACCTGAGGGAGATGGCGCACCTCGCGCACACCGAGTACCTGCTCGCGGGGCGCGGCTCGCGGGACGTCCGGGAGGTGCTGCGGGAGACGATGTTCGCCCCGACGGTCACCGGCAGCCCGATGGAGAACGCCTGCCGGGTGATCGCCCGGCACGAGCGGACCGGCCGCCGCTACTACGCCAGTGTCCTCGCGCTGCTCGGCCGGGACGACGCCGGCCGGCAGACCCTGGACGCGCCGATCCTGATCCGGACCGCGGAGCTCTCTCCCGCCGGCGAACTGCGGGTGCCGGTCGGGGCGACCCTGGTGCGGCACTCCACCGCCGCAGGCGAGGTGGCGGAGACGCACGCGAAGGCGGCCGGGGTGCTGGCCGCGCTCGGCCTCGGCCCGGACGCGCCGGAGCCCGGCCCCCGCCCAGCGGACCGGTACGAGCAGTCCGGCTCGGCGCGTCTGACGCCGCGCCACGACTCGGAACGGTCGCTCGCCGACGACCCGGAGGTACGCGCCACGCTCGCCGCCCGCAACGCCCCGCTGGCCCGGTTCTGGCTCGACCAGCGCACGCCCGGCGCGTCCGCGCTGCCCGAGCTCACCGGCCTGCGGGCGCTGATCGTGGACGGTGAGGACACCTTCACCGGGATGCTCGCCCACCAGCTCGACGCGCTCGGCCTGCGGGTCGACCGCCGTGACTGGCGGGAACCCGGCCCGGTGAACGGCTACGACCTGGTGGTGGTCGGTCCCGGGCCGGGCGACCCGGACGATCTCTCCGCGCCGAAGATGGCGACGATGCGGGCGCTGCTGGTGGGCCTGCTGGAGTCCGGCCGGCCCACGCTGGCGGTCTGCCTCGGGCATCAACTGCTCTCCGGGCTGCTCGGACTGCCGCTGCACCGGCGGGAGGCGCCGTACCAGGGGCTGCAGCGGGACGTTACGGTCTTCGGGGCGACCCGCCGGGTGGGCTTCTACTCCACGTTCACGGCGCGCGCCGACGCCGACCGGGTGGCCACCGCGTACGGGCCGGTGGAGCTGTCCCGGGACCCGGCGGACGGGGCGGTGGACGCGCTGCGCGGCCCGGGTTTCGCCGGGGTGCAGTTCCACCCGGAGTCGGTGCTCAGCCGGGACGGCCTGGCCGTGCTGGCCGACCTGCTCGGGCATCTGCTCGCCAATCCGGCACTGACCGGGCATGGTCCGGCCGATCGGGGGTAGGGCTTTGGGCGACCGGTGGCCCGGACGGGCCGAGAGCCCCCGTTCGGCCACCGGTCGCCACCGGCCGGGGTCAGCCGGCCAGGCCCTTCTTCAGCGCCGTGCTGATCTGGATCGCGCGCTTCGCGGTCAGCGCGGTCGCGTTGAGCGCGATGTCGTCGGGCGCGGTCTCGCCGTTGTTGCTGGTGTGCGAGGCGCCGTAGGGGTTGCCCGCGACGAACTGGCTGGGGTCGGTGTAGCCGGGGGCCACCACGATGCCACCCCAGTGGTAGAAGACGTTGAACAGCGCCAGCAGGGTGGACTCCTGGCCGCCGTGCGAGGTGGCCGTCGAGCAGAACGCCGAGTACACCTTGTTGACCAGCGAACCCTGGGCCCAGAGCGGGCCGGTGGTGTCGATGAACTGCTTGAGCTGGGCGGCGACCATGCCGTACCGGGTGGGCGAACCGAAGATCACCACGTCGGCCCAGGAGAGGTCGTCGAGCTGCGCCTCCATCACGTCCTGGGTCTCCAGGTGGTGCGCCTGCCAGCCGGAGTTGGAGCGGATCGCCTCTTCGGGCGCCAGCTCACGTACCTTGCGCAGGCGCACCTCGGCCCCGGCGTCGCCGGCGGCCTCGACCGCTGACTGCGCCATCTGGTAGGTGATGCCGGTCGCGCTGTAGTAGATCACCGCGACCTTGGTCCGACCATCCATCAGACGTTCCTCCTCAATTCGGATCAGCTCCGGCGACTACCCGTTGCCTGCGGCGTCAAACGATCACCAGGCACAGTCATCGAGGTCGATAGGTCGCGGCTGCTCAAGATTTGCGCAAGTTCCGATCCGCAACGGTGTCCGCGCTCCGCCCGCCGGGGATCCTGGTCGCACCGGTGTCGGCGGAACCCTGCCGCTGCCCCACACCGGCGAACCTGAACGGGGGATCGCGCTCCGCCGGCGACGAGGCTGGCGTAGCGCGATCAGGGATCAGCGGACCAGGGCGTCCATCAGCCGGTCGAGCTCCGCCGCCGGATCGGCGGTCAGCCCGGTGTGCACCGGACTGGCCTGGATCATCGTGCTCCGCGGGGCGGCCAGCCAGCGGAACCGCTCCCCCGGCTTCATTGTCCGCGCCGGCCCGTCGCCGCCGCAGGTCCGGTCCCAGGAACCCAGCGCCGCCGCCACCGCCTCCAGGTCCACATCGGGGGCCAGGGCGCGCGCCCGGTCGGCGTCCAGATGGGTACGCGCGCCGAGGAAGTCGCGGGCCTGGCAGTACAGGATGACGCCCACGTTGATCTGCTCGCCGCGCTCCACCCGGGGCACCAGCCGGATCACCGCGTACTCGAAGGGCTCTCTCATGCCGCGCTCCCGGCGGGCAGCCAGGCGTCGGTCCGCGCGACCCGCCGGGCCAGGTGGTCCACGTACGCCGCCCGGGCGGCGTCGGGCGTGTCGAAGTCCGGGCCAGTCAACCACTCCCCCGGCACCAGCGCGAGGACCTCTGTGAGCAGCTCGCGGTCGATCCGCGGGGCCAGCTCGGCGTCCGCGTCGGCCAGCCGGGTGGCGTACGGGGCGCACGTGGTCGTCGGCCGGTAGGCCCGGTGCACGGCGGCCTCGGCCCGGGCCAGTTGTGGTGGAATTGACGCTCTTTCCGCCCTAAAGGACAGAGATTCCCTCCACGCTGCGCGTGGAACAGGGCACAGCGTCCGGGTGGATTCCTGCTTCCCGGCGCGGTGCCGGCACGGGTGCCGGTCTTACCTGCGCTCCACAGGCGTTTAGGCTCTCGGCGCGTCCCGCCGCGAGCACATTTCTGGCCGCGTTGATGTCCCGATCGTGGACAGCCCCGCAGGGGCAGGTCCACGACCGGACGCTCAGCGGCTTTGGTCCGTCGACACGGCCGCACACCGAGCACCTCTGTGAGGTGGGCATGAACCGACCGATGCGGGCGAAGGTCCGCCCGTACCGGGCGGCCTTGTACTCCAACATGTGCACGAACTGCGACCAGCCGGCGTCGTGCACGGATTTCGCCAGCCGCGTCCGGGCGAGACCGGTCACGCACAGGTCCTCGACGTACACCGCTTGGCTATCGCGGGTGATCCGTGTCGAGAGCTTGTGCTGCCAGTCCCGCCGGGTGTCGGCCACCCGGGCATGCGCCCGGGCGACCTTGACGACGGCCTTGGTGCGATTTGCGCTGCCCCGCTGCTTGCGGGACAGGTTCTGCTGCAACCGCCTGAGCTTGCGGGCGGCGCGCCGCAGGAACTTCGGGGCCGCCACCTTCTTGCCGTTGGACAGGACCGCGAAGTGGGTCAGACCCAGGTCGATACCAACGTCGACGTCGACCGGCGGCAGCGGCTCGTCGCTGGTGGTCACCACGAACGAGGCGAAGTATCGCCCGGCCGCGCCCCGGATGATCGTGACCGAACTGGGCGCGGCCGGCAGCGCCCGAGACCAACGCACGTCCAGGTCGCCGATCTTCGGCAGGCGCAGCCGCCCGTTGTCCAACATGCGGAAACCGGAGTTCTTCGTGAAGCGGATGGCCTGCCGGTTGTCCTTTCGGGACCGGAACCTCGGCGGGGCTACCGTACGGCCCTTGCGCTTGCCCGACAGTGACGTGAAGAAGTTGCGGTAGGCCGTGTTCAAGTCGGCGAGGGCCTGCTGGAGCACGACGGCGGACGCGTCGGAGAGCCACGCCCGTTCCGGCGTCTGCTTGGCCTGGGTGATGACCCGTTTCGACAGGTCACCGTCCGACAGGTACGGCTCGCCGTTCTGTCTGGCGGCCTGCCGTACGCGCAACCCGTCGTTGAACACCACCCGCGCACACCCGAACGCCCGCGCCAACGCCTCCTGCTGGCCCGGCGTCGGGTAGACCCGGTAGTTGTACCGAAGCAGCACATCGGACAGCCTTCCATCGCCCTACGACACAAATGGCTAACATGCGTGTCGGTTGATATTGCGCTTCCCGCACGCCCATTTTCGTGAAATGCCCCGGCACAACAGTGTTCGTCGACCGGCACCTGAACCGTATGGAGGAGACCAGACCTGCGGGCGGTGCGCCGACTTCGACTGCTAGCTGGTCGAGTTCAACGGCCGGGACAGGCACGTCCACCTGTTGGTGAACTTCCCACGCAAGGTCACCCTGCCGAGGTGGTCAACTCCCTCAACGGCCTTTCCTCCCGCCGACTATTGCAAGAGCTTCCCGACCTCGAGCGTCACTACCACCAGTCCGACCGGCTCTGGTCACGCTCGTACTTCGCCGGCACCGTCGCCGGCGCACCCCTTACCCCGCCTTCACCCCGCCCGAAGCGCGGCGCACGGGCCCGATCTTGGTAGCCGAGCGCGCCGGGCAGGGAGTCCATCCCCAGGTTCGGCCCGCCGCTGTTGCACAGCGGCTCCTGCACCTCCTGGTCGGGCTCGGCCCGCCGACCGACGCTCCACGGGCCGGCGGTCAGTCGTTGAGCTTGTCCCGCAGGTCGGTCACCCGCTTCTCCAGCCGGCCCACCGCCTGCTGGTTGTTGACGAAGGTGCTAATGCCGGCGGCGAGCGCGAGTCCGAGCAGCACAGCCAGGGCGCTGAGGACCAGGCCACCGATCGCCACGCCGCGCCCGGTCACCCCGGGACGCCGGCTCATCCGCAGCCCCGACGATAGCCAGGATGATGCCGATGATGCCCAGCAGCAGCCCCACCGAGGCCAGGATCGCGGTGAGCACGCTGAGCAGCGCGGCCACCCCGAACACCAGCCCGAAGGTGGCCGCGACGCTGGTCTTGGCCCGGGTCGGGGCCGCCGGACGGGCCGCGGCCAGACCGGCGCCACGGGCCGGTTCGCCGGACGCTGTCTTCCCACACCTCGCACTCCTCGCGACGGTCGCGGGCCTCGCATCTCCGCTGCCCTGGCGCATATGCGTCGGCCCGGGCCTCCGGCAAGGCACCTGCTCCTGCTGTCCGTTTCGACGAACGCCACCGGCACATCCGCGACGAACCGGGATGATCTCCGGCCAAAGATCGACGACTCCGCTCGCGTCCCGCCGGGAACGTCGGACCGGCCGCCTATGCTGGCCGCCACCATCGACGGAAGGCGGCCCGTGGACGTGCGGCTCACCGGCGCGGAGGCGCTGGCCCTGCGGATGACCAGCCTGCTGCTGCGCCCGCATCCGACCGCCCGGCCGGACGACGTGGCCGGGGTGGTCGAGTGGTTCGGCGCCATGCAGGCTCAGGACGTGGCGAGCGGCATGTGGTCGCTGGGCGTCCGCCTGCCGGGGCGCACCCTGGCCGACGTGCGGGCGGCGCTGGAGCGTCGGGAGGCGCTGCGGACCTGGCCGATGCGCGGCACCGTCCATCTCGTACCGGCCCGGGACGCCCGCTGGATGCTGGCGGTCACCGGCGTCCGTACGCTGGCCGCGGCCGGCGCCCGCCGGGCGGCCCTGGGGTTCGTCGAGGCCGAGGCCGACCGGGCGGCCGACGTGCTGGGCGCCGCGCTGGCCGGCGGCGGCCGGCTCACCCGCGCCCAGTGCCTCGCCACCCTGACCGCGGCCGGGATCGACACCACCGGCCAGCGCGGTTACCACCTGCTCTGGTACGCCAGCCAGCGCGGCGTCACCTGCATCGCCCCGCACGTCGGCTCGGAGCAGACGTTCGCCCTGCTGGACGAGTGGGCGCCCGACCCGCACCGGCCGGAGCGCGACGAGGCGCTGGGCATCCTGGCGTTGCGCTACTTCCGCAGCCACGGCCCCACCACCCGGCAGGACTTCGCCGGCTGGACCGGGCTGACCGCCGCAGACGCCCGGCGGGGCATCGCGGTGGCCGGTGACGCCCTCACCACCGTCCGGGTCGACGACACCGAGGCCGTCGTCGACGCGGCGCTGCTCGACGCGCCGCGCGGACCGGTCGACGACCTGCACGTGCTGCCGGGCTTCGACGAATACCTGCTCGGCTTCAAGGACCGGGCGCTGATGCTCGACCCGGCCCACAAGCAGGCGGTCATCCCCGGCGGCAACGGGGTCTTCCAGTCCACGGTCGTCCGCGCGGGCCGGGTGGTGGGCACCTGGAAGCGCACCCTCACCAGGACCCGGGCCACGGTCACGGTGCACCCGCTGGCCCCGTTCGACGCCGGGCTGCGGAGCCGGGTCGAGGCGGCGCTGGACGGGTACGCCCGTTTCCTCGGCCTGCCCCTTCGTCATTCCTGGTGACCGGCCGCCGCGTGGCGGGCCAGGTCGGCCGGGGTGTCCAGGTCCCGGGGTGACCCCAGGCCGTCGCAGGGCACCACGGTCACCAGGTCGGGACGGGCCCGTAGGAGGTCGCGGGCGCCCCGGTCCCCGGTCGCGTACCGGTCGAGCAGCGGCCACACTGCGCGGTCGAGCAGCACCGGGTGCCCGACCCGCCCGGCGTAGCCGGCGGCCGCGACGGGCGCGCCGGCGGCGTGGGCCGCGCACACCAGGCGCACCGCCGCCGGGGTGAGCGACGGCTGGTCGACGAGCACCACCACGGCGGCGCCGACGGGCCCGGGCAGCGACGCCAGGCCGCAGCGCAGCGAGCCGCCCAGCCCGTCCCGCCAGTGCCGGTTGTCGACCAGCACGGCCCCGGGCAGCTCGGGCAGCGCGTCCGCGCCTGCGCCGACGACGACGTGGACCGGCGCGCAGCCGCCGGCCCGGAGCAGGCGGACCGCGCGCCGGACGAGCGGCTCGCCGTCCAGCTCGACCAGCGCCTTGGGCCGGCCGAACCGGCGTCCCGCCCCGGCGGCGAGCAGCAGCCCGGCGACGGTCACCGCAGCGACCCCGCGGCACAGCCGGCGGGGATGCCGCTGCGCACGCCTCCGGACGGGTCCACGGCCAGCAGGTCGCCGGGCGCGGTCACGCCGCCCGCGGTGCTGGACACCACGGTGGCCAGTCCGAACGGGACGCCCCGCCGGCGCCAGTCCCGCGCCGCGGCCAGTACGTCGTCCATGCGGCCCCGCCGATCCACACCCGTCGGGCGTTCGCCCGGTTTTGTCCGTTAATGACAGGGGCAACGGTAGTCTGGCCGGGTGCGGGGCGGGCGGGAGAGCGGGAATCCGGCGGACGGCCAGTGGTCGTCCCGGGTCGCCGTCACCGTCAACGGCGTCGGCCACGACCTGACGCTGGACAACCGGACCACCCTGCTGGACGCGTTGCGGGAACGGCTCGGCCTGACCGGCAGCAAGAAGGGCTGCGACCATGGCCAGTGCGGCTCGTGCACGGTGTTGCTCGACGGCCGGCGGGTGAAGAGCTGCCTGATCCTGGCCGTCACCCTCGACGGTCGGGAGGTGACCACGGTGGAGGGACTCGCCGGACCGGACGGGCTCTCCCCGCTCCAGGCCGCCTTCGTCGCGCACGACGCCTTCCAGTGCGGCTACTGCACCCCCGGCCAGCTCTGCTCCGCCCGGGGGATGCTCGACGAGGTGACCCGGGACTGGCCCAGCGCGGTGACCGGGGACCTCGACGGGCCGGTGGAGCTGACCGACGCGGAGGTGCGCGAACGGATGAGCGGCAACCTGTGCCGTTGCGCCGCGTACCCGAACATCGTGACCGCGATCCGCGCGGCGGCGGCGTCGGAGTGAGAGCCTTCCGCTACCAGCGGCCCACCGACGTCGCGGAGGCGGTCGCCCTGCTCGACGCGGACCCGGAGGCGGCGTACCTGGGCGGCGGGACCAACCTGGTGGACCTGATGAAGCTCGGCGTGCACCGGCCGGGCCTGCTGGTGGACGTGACCGGGCTGCCGCTGGACACGGTGGAACCCGGGCCGGACGGCGGGTTGCGGATCGGCGCCACCGCGCGCAACAGCGACCTCGCCGCGCACCCGCTGGTCCGGCGGGACTACCCGCTGCTCGCCAGGGCCCTGCTCGCCGCCGCCTCCGGGCAGGTGCGCAACATGGCCACCACCGCCGGCAACCTGCTGCAACGCACCCGCTGCGGCTACTTCCAGGACACCGCGAAGGCGTGCAACAAGCGGGAGCCCGGCGCCGGTTGCGCGGCGCTGCATGGACAGAACCGCGAGCTGGCCATCCTCGGCTGGTCCGAACGCTGCGTGGCGACCCACCCGTCGGACCTGGCGGTCGCCCTGGTCGCACTGGACGCGGTGGTGGAGGTACGCGAGCCGGACGGCCCTCGGGACGTGCCGCTCACCGAGCTGCACCGCACCCCCGGTGACTACCCCGAACGGGAGACCACGCTCCCCCGGGGCGCGCTGATCACCGCGGTACGGGTCCCGCCGCTGCCGTTCGCCCGGCGGTCGACGTACCTCAAGGTGCGCGACCGGGCCTCGTTCGCGTTCGCGGTCGGCTCGGTGGCGGCGGCGCTCGACCTGGACGGGGACGTGGTCCGGGACGTCCGGCTGGCGTACGGCGCGGTCGCGCACCGACCGTGGCGGGCGTACCGGGCGGAGGAGCTGCTGCGCGGCCGGCCGTTCACCGCCGAGCTGGCCGCCCGGGCCGCGGACGCCGAACTCGCCGTGGCCCGGCCGTTGCGGCACAACGGGTTCAAGGTGCCGCTGATCCGCAACCTCACCGTCCGCGCGCTGACCGAGCTGGCCGGGGCGGTACGGCCGTGAGCGCGCCACCGGTCGGCGCGGTGGGCCGGGGACACCCCCGGCTGGAGGGCCGGGACAAGGTCACCGGGGCGGCCCGGTACGCGGTCGAGTATCCGGTCGCGGACGTGACGTACGGCTGGGCCGTGCCGGCGGCCGCGGCCCGCGGCCGGATCGTCCGCGTCGACGTGGCCCCGGCGCTGGCCCTGCCCGGGGTGCTCGACGTGCTGCACCACGGCAACGCGCCCCGCCTGACGCCCGGGGTGGACGCGGACCTGTTCCTGCTGCAGGAGCCGACCGTGCACTACCGGGGGCAGTTCGTCGCCGTCGTGGTGGCGGAGACCATCGAGGCGGCCCGGGAGGCGGCCGGGCTGGTCCGGATCGACTACGACACCGAGCCGCACAGCACGGTGCTGTCGGAACACCACCCGGGGCTGTACCGGCCGGACAAGGTCAACCCGAACTTTCCGACGGACACCGCCGAGGGCGACTTCGACGCCGGCTTCGCGGCCGCCGAGGTGCGCGTCGACGCGACCTACCGGACCCCGGCCTACCACAACAACCCGATGGAGCCGCACGCCACCACCGCCCGATGGCGGGACGGGCGGCTGCTGGTGCAGGACTCCAACCAGGGTTCCTCGCCGGTGCAGGCGACCCTCGCCGAGCTGTTCGGGCTGCCCCGGGAGGCGGTCCGGGTGGTCGCCGAGCACGTCGGCGGCGGTTTCGGCAGCAAGGGGTACGCCAGGGCGGCCGTGGTGCTCGCCGCGCTGGCCGCCCGGCAGGTGGACCGGCCCGTCCGGCTGGCCCTGACCCGGCAGCAGCTCTTCGGTCCGATCGGGTACCGGACCCCGACCATCCAGCGGGTCCGGCTCGACGCCGACGCCGACGGCCGGATCGCCGCGGTCTGCCACGACGCCATCAGCCAGACCTCGACGCTGACCGAGTTCGCCGAGCAGACCGCCGTCTACACCCGCAGCATGTACGCCGGGCGGCACCGGCGCACCACCCACCGGCTGGTGCGGCTGGACGTGCCGACCCCGTTCTGGATGCGCGCGCCGGGCGAGTGCCCGGGCGCGTACGCGCTGGAGTCCGCGATGGACGAGCTGGCGACGGCGTGCGGCGTCGACCCGGTCGAGCTGCGGGTCCGCAACGACCCGGCGGTCGACCCCGACGGCGGGAAGCCGTTCAGCAGCCGCAACCTGGTCGCCTGCCTGCGCGAGGGGGCGCGCCGGTTCGGCTGGGCCGACCGCGACCCGACGCCGGGGGCCCGCCGGGACGGGCGGTGGCTGGTCGGTACGGGCGTGGCCGGGTCCAGCTATCCGGCCCGGGCCCGGGCGGCGGCAGCGACGGCGACCGCCGCCCCGGACGGCACCTTCGAGGTACGGATCAACGCGACCGACATCGGCACCGGCGCCCGGACCGCGCTGTGGCAGGTGGCGGCGGACGCGCTGGGCGTACCCGTGGAGCGGGTCACGATCCGGGTGGGCGACAGCGACCTGCCGGCGGCCGGGGTGGCCGGCGGTTCGATGGGCACCGCCTCGTGGAGCTGGGCGGTGATCCGGGCCGGCGAGGGGCTGCGCGAGCGGCTTCGGGACGCCCCGGGCGGGGCGGTGCCGGACGACGGGCTGACCGTCGAGGTGAACACCGCCGACGAGGTCAAGGCGCAACGCCCGATGGCCCGGTACGCATACGGCGCCCAGTTCGCCGAGGTGCGCGTCGACGCGGACACCGGCGAGGTCCGGGTGTCCCGGCTGCTCGGCGTCTTCGCCGCGGGCCGGGTGGTGAACCCCACCACCGCCCGCAGCCAGCTCATCGGCGGCATGACGATGGGCATGTCGATGGCGCTGCACGAGGAGGGCGTGCTCGACGAGCGGTACGGCGACTGGGTCAACCACGACTTCGCCATGTACCACGTCAGCGTCTGCGCGGACGTGGAGCGGATCGAGGCGTACTGGCTGCCGGAGGAGGACCCCGATCTCAACCCGGCCGGGGTGAAGGGGCTGGGCGAGATCGGCATCGTGGGCACGGCCGCCGCGATCACGAACGCCGTGCACCACGCGACCGGGGTACGGGTCAGGGACCTGCCCGTCCGGCTCGACAAACTGCTGGAGCGCCTGCCCACGCGGTGACGGAGTTGTCGGCAGCGGTGACGGCGGATCGTCCCTGATCAGAAGGGGGGCGCGTCCTCGCCCATCAACGCCAACGTGACGCCTCCTTTTCCGCTCTTGAGGCTTTGAACCACGACCTTGCCGGTGCTGCCGTCGGGCAGCTCCAACGTGAAGGACTTTCCGACCGCGTTTTTGGGGCCGTTGCCGGCGCTGTTCGCGGGCCGGAAGTCTCCTGCCCACGGCGGGGTTCCGCCCTTGCGCCCAGGCTCGCTGAAGAGCGCGGCGGTGCCGGGGGTTCTGGTGCCGTCTGAGGAGAGAAGCGTTGAGGCACTGCGATAGGTAGCCATATGCAGCAAGGCTATCTCGGACTGCGCTCGGTCGCGCGTTGCGGTCCCGGAAGTGCCTGGTGGAGTTGGAGTCCCCGGCCGGGATCGAACCGGCGACATCTCGCCTACAAGGCGCTTTCGGCAAAGGTCGCAGCGTCCGCTGACGTCCATGGGGTTCGGCTCCGAGGCGACACCCGTCCGCACTCGTCCGGCCTCGGCCGCCACCGTTGATGTCAACGACTGATGTCAGGTCGCCGCTGCCTGGGGGTGGAGCTGAGGGGATCTGAACCCCTGACCCCCTCGATGCGAACTGGCTGCATCCTGGTCTGGTCGGGCTGTTCCTCGGTTGCCGAGGGCGATCCTCACACTACTTGCTGTAGGGTCGCGCGTCGGTGACGCCACAGCCAACGTGGCAACGGATGGGAGACCATGTCGATGTGGGCTGACCTATGGCACGTGCAGATCCCGGTGCTGGAGAAGGTGCTGCGGACCGTGCTCGTCTACGGGGGTCTGGCGGTGCTCCTGCGCGTCGGCGGTAAGCGTGAGCTTGCCCAGCTCAACACCTTCGACCTGGTGGTGATGCTGCTGCTGTCCAATGTTGTGCAGAACGCGATCATCGGCAACGACAACAGCCTGGCCGGCGGTCTGATCGGCGCGGCCGTGCTCGTCGCGATCAACGCCGGCCTGGTACGCGTGGTCAACCGGCGTCCCCGGCTGACCCGGATCTTCGAGGGAGCACAGACCGTCCTCGTCCGTGACGGCAAGGTCGACCCCGAGGCGCTGCACCGGCTCGGGCTACGCCACGCCGACCTCGCCGCGGCCCTGCGTCGCCAAGGCGCCAGTGACGTACACGAGGTCAAGAAGGCCACGCTCGACCCCGGCGGCGTGATTGTGGTGACACTGATTGAGGAGGCTCAGGACGTAACCCGCCGAGATCTCCACAGCGATCACCAAGCACTGCTGAACGACATCCGCGCGGAGATTCACGCCGCCGGCGCGGACCTCGAGGCACGCCTCACCGACCGTTTGAACCAGTTGGCCACCACCCCCCGGCCCGCCCGTACAGAAGAAAGCGGCTGACTGTTCGAAGACGAAGAAGCGGGAGAAGCGTCCACCGGCGCCTGCCCTTGCCCGCGTCGGTCTCGAAAAAGGCCGTCTCCCACTACGGGAAACGGCCTTTGAACTGGGTGGAGCTGAGGGGATTTGAACCCCTGACGGTGAGGATGCGATCGGGGGCCGGCGGCTGCTGCCACCGGCCCCCGATCGCGCCGGTCAGTCGGCGAGCGCGCCGGCCGCCCGGCCCTCGTGCAGGGTCAGGTTGCGTCCGGTGGACGGGTCGAACAGGTGGATCTTTTCCAGGTTGAACCAGACGCGCCGGTTCTCCCCCTCGGTCACCGGCGACTCGGCGGACAGCCGGGTCACCAGGCTGGCCCCACCGCCGCTGAAGTCGGCCCCCGCGTCGGCGGCCAGTTCCTCCAGCTCGGCGGCGGTGGCCTTCTCCCCCTCGATGGTGAAGTAGACGTACTTGTCCGAGCCCATCGACTCGACGATGTCGACCGGGGCCTCGAACTCCATGCCCCGGCGACGGATGTCGTCGTCGACCAACTCGGCGTCCTCGAAGTGCTCCGGCCGGACGCCGAGGATCAGCTCGCGCGGCGCGTCGCCGGCCTCCAGCTCGCGGCGGATCCGCTCGCCGATCGGCACGTCGCCGAGCGCGGTACGCAGCTTGCCATCCTCGACGGCCGCGTGCAGGAAGTTCATCGACGGCGAGCCGATGAAGCCGGCGACGAAGAGGTTGCGCGGGTGGTCGTACAGCTCCTGGGGCGGGCCGACCTGCTGCACCGCCCCGCCCCGCATGATGACCACCCGGTCGCCGAGGGTCATCGCCTCGGTCTGGTCGTGGGTCACGTAGACGGTGGTGGTGCCGAGCTGCTTCTGCAGCCGGGACACCACCGTGCGCATCTGCACCCGCAGCTTGGCGTCCAGGTTGGACAGCGGCTCGTCCATCAGGAACGCCTTCGGCTGCCGGACGATGGCCCGGCCCATCGCCACCCGCTGCCGCTGGCCGCCGGAGAGGTTGGCCGGCTTGCGGTCCAGCAGCGGGGTCAGCTCCAGGACCTTCGCCGCCTCGTCGACCTTGGCGTCGATGGTGGCCTTGTCCAGCTTCGCCAGCCGCAGCGGGAAGGCCATGTTCTCCCGGACGGTCATGTTCGGGTAGAGCGCGTACGACTGGAACACCATGGCGATGTCCCGCTCCCGGGGCGCCTTGTCGTTGACCCGCTGCCCCGCGATCCGCAGCTCACCGGAGCTGATGTCCTCCAGTCCGGCGATCATGTTGAGGGTGGTGGACTTCCCGCAGCCCGACGGGCCGACCAGGATCACGAACTCGCCGTCGGCGATCTCCAGGTCGACGTCCTGCACCGCGACGGTCCCGTCCGGGAACCTCTTGCTCACCTTGTCCAGCACGATGTCAGCCACTGTTACCACCTATCCCTTGACTGCGCCGGAGGTCAGGCCGGAGACGATGCGGCGCTGGAAGAAGAGCACGAACAGGATGATCGGAATGGTGATCACCACGGCGGCGGCGCAAATCGCCCCGGTCGGGTCCTCGAACTGCGACTCGCCGGTGAAGAACGACAGCGCGACCGGCACCGTGCGGGACCGCTCGGTGGAGGTCAGCGAGATGGCGAACAGGAAGTCGTTCCAGCAGAAGATGAAGACCAGGATCGCCGTGGTGAACAGCCCCGGCGCGGCCAGCGGGGCGATGACCCGCCGGAACGCCTGGCCCTGGGTGGCGCCGTCCATCTTCGCCGCCTTCTCCAGGTCCCACGGGATCTGCTTGAAGAACGCCGACAGCGTGTAGATCGCCAGCGGCAGGGCGAAGGTGATGTACGGCAGGATCAGCCCCGGCCAGGTGTCGAAGAGGCCGAGCTGCCGCTCGATCTCGAACAGCGGCGACACCAGCGACACCTGGGGGAACATCGCGATCAGCAGGGAGACCCCGACCAGCAGCTTCTTGCCGGGGAAGTCCAGTCGGGAGATCGCGTACGCGGCCATCGCGCCGAGCACCACCGCGACCAGGGTGGCGATCAGCGCGATGCCGATCGAGTTGGCCAGGGCCCGGACGAACTGGTCGGTGGCGAAGATCGTCCGGTAGTTGTCCAGCGTCCACTCCCGGGGCCAGAACTTCCCGTCGGTGAGGGTGCCCGGGGTCTTGAACGACAGCGAGGCGATCCAGAGCACCGGGATCAGCGCGAAGACGACGACGATGACGTCCAGCAGACCCCAGCGCAGCTTCGCCCGCGTGGTGGTTTCGACTGACATCTCAGCGCCTCTCCCCGTCGTCGCTGCCCGGGGCAGCGGTACCGAACAGCTTCACGAAGACGAAGGCGATGATCGCCACGGTGAGGAAGATCAGCACCGACATCGTGGAGCCGATGCCGAGGTTCAAACCCCGGATCAGGTTGTTGTAGGCGAGCATCGACACCGACGAGGTCTCGTTGCCGCCCGCGGTGAGCACGAAGATGTTGTCGAAGACCCGGAACGCGTCCAGCGTGCGGAACAGCAGGGCGACCAGGATCGCCGGCTTCATCACCGGCAGCATCACCTTGGTGAACCGCTGCCAGGAGGTCGCGCCGTCGGTGGAGGCCGCCTTGAGCAGGTCCTCCGGGACCAGGGCCAGGCCGGCCATCAGCAGCAGCGCCATGAACGGCGTGGTCTTCCAGATCTCCGCCAGCATGATGATCGCCAGCGAGCTGGCCCGCTCGGTCAGCGGCGCGCTTCCGTCGAAGACGTTCGCCAGGTAGCCGGTGCCGGGCGTCCAGGCGTACCGCCAGGAGAAGGCCGCGACGACGGTGACGATGCCGTACGGGATCAGCGCCGCGGTGCGGACGATGCCCCGACCGACCAGCGTGCGGTGCATGATCAGCGCGAGTCCCATGCCGAGCACCAGCTCGACTGCCACCGTGACCACGGTGATCAGCGCGGTGACCCCGAACGCGGTCCACCAGAACTGGTTGGTCAGCACGGTGGCGTAGTTGTCCAGCCCGATGAACTCGCGCTGGTCGGGGAAGCGCAGGTCGAAGCGCTGCAACGACAACCAGACCGAGTAGATGATCGGGTACGCGGTCACCAGCACCATGACCAGCGCGGCCGGCGCGCACAGCAGCCAGCCGAGCCGGCGCTCGGCCCGCTTGTTCTCGCTCAGCGGTGCCTTCGCCCGTCGGCCGGCCCGCTGGGTGGGCACCGCCGCGTGCCGGCCGGTGGGCCGTTCGGCCTCGGCGGCGACCTCGCTGCCGGCGGGGGTGGCGTTGATGCTCATGCCGTCACCTCCGGTCGACGGTCGCGGTGGATTCGCCTGTTCACGGGAGGACCCCCTTCGAGACGAGGGCGTCGGCGATGGCCTTGCGCAACTCGTTCGCGGTCTGCTCGGGCCGGATGCCCGACGGCGGCGACAGGATCGCCGACATGACGGTGGAGATGCTCTGGTAGGCGGGGGTCAGCGGACGGACCGCCGGCTCCTTGAGCTCCTCCAGGATGGTGTCCTTCATCGGGTACGCCTTGTCCATCTCCGGGTCGTCGTAGACCTGCTCGATGGTCGGTGGCACGCCGTCGTTGACGGCGGAGAACTTCTGGTTCTTGGCGTTGCGGATGCACCGGGCCGCCTCGAACGACTCCGTCGGGTGCTTGGAGTATTTGCTGACGGCCATGTTGACGCCGCCGATGGTGACCTTGCTCGGGGTGTTCCCGTCGATCCCCGGCACCCTGGCCCACTTGACCTTCTTCGCCAGGTCCGGGTTGGCCTCCTGCATGGCCGGATAGACGAAGGGCCAGTTGACCTGGAAGGCGCCCGAGCCGCCCTGGAACTCCAGCCGGACGGGGTCCTCGGTGGCGTTGCTGAAGGACGGCGACGTCACGCCCGACGTGGCGAACTTCCTGAGCTGGTCGAGCGCCTTGACGGTGCCGGCGTCCATCACCGCCTGCTTGCCGTCGTCGCTGAGGATCTTCCCGCCCGCGCTCTCGGCCAGGGTGTTGTAGAGGACGACCAGGCCCTCGTACTGGGCGCCCATGGTGAGCACCCGGTACGGCTTGCCCTGCTGCTTCAGCTGCTGGGCAGCGGAGATCATCTCGTCCCAGGTCTTCGGTGGCTGCGGCACCAGGTCGGTGCGGTACCAGAGCAGCTGGACGTTCGTGTTCTTCGGCGCCGCGTACAGCTTGCCCTCGTAGCGGGCGGTGTCCAGCGGCCCCGCGAGGGTGCCCTGCTCCACCTCCGCCTTGTCCTGGCCGGTCCACTCGCGGATCCAGTTCGCGCTGGCGAACTCCTGGGTCCAGGTGACGTCGAGGCCCAGCACGTCCATCCCGCTGTCCTGCGCGGCCAGCCGGCGCACCATCTGCACCCGCTGGTCGTCGGCCTGCCGCGGCAGCACCCGGTAGACGATCTTGTAGCGCCCCTGGGCCTGCGCGTTGCAGTCGTCGACGACCTTCTGCAGACTCTGTTCCGGGGGGTAGTACAGGTTGATCGTCGGCGTACCGCCGTCGCCGCCGGACCCGCAGGCCGCGAGCGGCGCCACCAACGTCAGCGCGGCGGCTGCCGCCGCCGCACGGAATCGTGGCCGCCGCCGGTCCGCGGCCTCGTCGGGGTCTGTCGTCATCGCCCTCCCCCTTTTCTTCGGCGAGAGCCGGGGGAAGTCGCCCGTGCCCCGGCGCACGGCGAGACGGTCGGGGCGTCGGCTGCGGCAAATCCACCCGGCCCCGGACGTTTCGTGCGGCAACAGTGCCCGACCCGCGACTCTCCGAAACCTGACGGTCACGAGACGGGAGGTACCTCGCGTGCCGGCGTGGGATCACCACGCTGCGCGCCCCCCGCGCGGCCCTTACGCTCGGCGGATGGACGCCACCTTCGTGGCGAGGTCCGTGGGTGTCAGGCCGGGCCGGCATGATGGCCGGATGATCGCGCGCTTCAAGGACCTCTGTATGGACGCCGTCGGCGCCCGGGCGCTGGCCGGGTTCTGGGCCCGGATCCTGAACGGCGAGGTGATCGACACCGGTGACGGTGACGCCCGGGTGGACGCGCACCCCGGCGGGGCCGGACCGGAGTCGATCTGGGTCAACCAGGTGCCCGAACCGCGTACCGGCAAGACCCGCGTCCACCTGGACCTGCGGCTCGCCGACGCGGACCCGTCGGCGCTGCTGGCGGCCGGCGCCCGGCTGGTCGGGGAGCCGGACGCGGAGGTCGACTGGTGGGTGCTGGCCGACCCGGACGGCAACCAGTTTTGCGCGTTCCCGCCCGGGGAGGACAAGCGGCCGGGCGTCTTCGAGCTGGTGGTGGACAGCACCGACCCGGCCGCGCAGGCGGCGTGGTGGGCCGGCGTGGTCGGCGGCCAGGTCGGCGGCGGCGGCGAGGACTACGCCTACCTGACCGGCGCCGCCGGGTTCCCCTGGGAATCGTGGATCTTCGACCCGGTGCCGGAGCGCAAGCGGGTGAAGAACCGGGTGCACTGGGACGTCGACCTGACCGGCCCGGACGCCACCGCGCTGATCGCCGCCGGCGCCACGCTGCTGCGCGAGCCCGACGACCGGGCCGCCTGGTGGGTGCTGGCCGACCCGGAGGGCAACGAGTTCTGCGCCTTCCCGCCGCGTCACACCCAGTGAACGGCGAGGCTACCCAGCGTGCGCCCGGTGCACTAGTGCGGTGTCCACTAACGTTCACCGGGTTTGCGGTGGGTGTTGTGGATCCTCGCCTGTTGGGCGAGCGACTCCCCACCGGGTGGTGGGGCGGGCCTCCGCGGGCCAACTGATCCTCGCGCCACCTTTGGTGGGCGGCGGGGGTCGCGCCGGGACCGGCCGGCACCGGGCAGGTGCCGACCGGCTCGACGGTGCGTGACCACCTCCGGCAGCACAACCGCTGTCGGGGTGGTGGATCCGCCGCCCGGGGTGCGGGTGGCGATGCTGGCCGCCGCAACGAGGTCACGGTGGCCGGAGAATGCGCAGTGCGGGCACGACAACGTCCGGCCGCAGGGTTTCGGCACCCGCCGGTGACAGGCGGGGCAGGTGGACGAGGTGCCGCGTTCGTCGACCAGCCGGACGGTGATCCCGGCCAGGGTGGCCTTGTCGACGAGGCCCTGCATCAGCCGGCCGATCTGCCACTGCCGCAACCGCAAGTTGTGCCGCCGCCCCGAAGGAAGGTCCAACACCCCGCGAGGATCACCGACGTGCAGCACACCCACCCGCTGCCGCACCGCCCACGACACGACGCTACGGGCGGCTTCGTGCTGGGCCTGACGGATCCTGCGCCGGTGCCGGCCCTCCACCAGTCGTGTCCGACGCCGGTACTGCCGCCACCGCCGCGACCCCTTCTGACCTGGCTTCGGCGCCCGACGGCCAACGGCACGTTGCCGGCCCTTCGTGTCGGCGAGGTGCATCCGGTGCTCGGCGCGGATCGCCCGCCCCGACACCAACAGTCCCTCCCCGCCCGGGCCGGCCACGGCGTAGGGGTGGATGATTCCCAGGTCCACCCCGGCCACCCTGCCAGGATCCGGTTGTTCACCGGGCGGATAGACGGCCACCGGCACCTCGGCGGTCACGTCAAGGAACAGCCGGCCACCTTCACACAGCAGGGTGATCGACCGGACCTGCTCGACCGGATACGGCACCTCCCGCGCCAGGCGCACCCACAACGGCGCACTGCCTTTACCGGTGGGGATCCGGACCCGGCGGCCGTCGAGGGTGAACGTGCCGTGATACCAGCGCACCGGCACCAACCCCCGCCGACGACGCGGAAACCGGGCCAACACGTCACCGTCCTTGCGGCGTTTCGCCGCCGCGAACCACGCATCGGAGAACCGGCGCAACACCGACCTGGCACCCGTGGTGTCCAGTTCGCCGAACGTGCCCGGCCCCGACCCGGACAGCTCCCGACACAACTGCTGATAGCCGACCTGCGGCGTGTCGTGGCGGCGGCGCCGCCAGGCGTTGACCTCCAACACACATGCCCACACATCACCGGCCGAACGCAGCAACCCGAAACACCGCCGCCGCTGCCCCGGCGTCACCCGCAACGCCACCCGGGCCGTGCGATGCACGACCCGCAGCGCAGCGGGATCCCGACGACGAGGCACGAACCGAAGCCAACACCACCCCTACGACAATTTCCCCCCAACCAACCCGCCAACGTATGTGGTCAGAGCACTAGAGTTTCGGTAGCTCCGCAGCCAGCGCGTCGCCGTCGAAGTCGATACGCCACCGGCCGACCCCCGACCCGCCCGAACGGTTGGTAATCGCGGGAACCCCCTCTGCCGCATCACCGGTTGGGCAGGATCGTCCCCAACGAGGAGGTTGTCGTGCAGGACACCCGCGCTCTCGCCCTGACGTTCGAGGTGAGCGGCCTGCCCCCGGTCAAGACCGAGGCCCTGTCCATCTTCGCCGCCGGGCACCGGCAGGCGACCCGGGTCCGTGCCCTGCTCCAGGCGGCCTGCGAAGCCGCCCAGCGCACCGGCTGGACCCCGCTCGCCGGGCCGATCGAGGTGGACCTCACCCTGCGCTGCCCGCCCGGGCACCGCACCTCCGACGCCAGCACGCTGCTGGGCGGAATCTGCGCGGTGCTGCAGGACAAGAAGCGGGTGGCCAACATCGGGCTGGCCCACCTCGGCGTACTGGTCGACGTCGCGCTCTACGACGACGACCGGCAGATCCGCCGGCTGTCGTACGTCGAGGAGCCGGCGGAGGACTTCTCGTACCAGGTCCGGGTGGCCGCCGTACCCACCGTGGTTTGACCGACGGCCGCGGTTGGGTACCGCGGCCGCCGACGAAGGGAGCGCCGATGTCGGAGCCACATGTCACGCTCGACCCGAGCGGGCTGGATCCCGTGCAGCAGAAGCTGCGCGGCCCGCTGGAGGATCAGCTGACCTCGGCCCTGCAGGCGGCCATCGAACGGGTCCGCGCGAGCTACGCGGGCGAGCCGGTCGAGGAGGTCTGCCGCCGGTTGCTCGACGAGACCCGGGCCGGCCTGCACCCGGACATCGCGGCCGGCTTCAACCCCGACATGGACGAGTTCTGCCGGGTCGCCGTGGCGATCGTCCGGGGCGGGGGCTCCTGAGGCACGCCTGAGCCGACCGCGCCGACCCTCGGTCGGCACGGTCGGTTCCGTCGGCCCGGGGCGCCCGCCTCGACCACGGCGAACGCCGCCGCGGCTCAGCTCCGGCGCACGTCGACGGAGACGACGTGGGTGCCGTCGGGACGGGCGGACTCGCCCAGCCGCACCGGCACGGCCGCGCCGGACGGCGGCTGGAGCCCGAGCCCGAAGCTGAGGTACCCCTCGAAGTCCCCGGCGGGCGCCCAGCCACGCAGCGTGGGGTAGCCGATGGTCCGCCCGGGCGCGCTCACCGTGCTCCGGCCGCTGCTGTCATGCCCCTGCGCCGGGTTGAAGCGGACCGCGAGGAACGCGGTGCCGGGCAGCTCGACCGGGGCGCCGCTGCCGTCGGACTCCACCCGGGCGACATAGCCGACCTGGTAACTCGGCGTGGGGCCGCGGAAGGCGAAGGTGATCCGGCTGAACCCCTCGGCCGGGTGGTCACCGACCTGGATCTGGACCAGGACGGGCAGTGGCTCACCCGGCGCCGGGGTGACCGGCACCCGGACGGTGTGCGCCACCCGGGCCGGCGACGAGGGCTCCGCCCAGCCGTACGTCACCCGCCACTGCCCGGCGGCCCCGGTCGGCGTGGCGGAGGGTCCCGGGGTGCCGGCGGTGGGCGGCGGCGTCGTGACGGGCGCGGTGGCGGCGGGGGTCGCGCTGGGCGCGGGCGCCGTCGACGGCGCGGAGGTCGCGTCGTCCCGGCCGGTCGTACAGGCGGCCGCCGCGAGCAGCACGACCAGGCTGGCGAGCAGTGGTACGCGCTGAGGTGTCATGACTCAGTCTGACTCCGGACGGGGGGCATCGGACAGAGCCGTTCGTCCCGGTTCAGGCGACCTCCCTGACACCGGGAAACGCCAGCCGACAGGACGGCAGGGTGGCGGCGAAATCGTACAAGCCGCTCTCGTCGCCTCCTGTCGCACCAGGTGAGTAGGCCCGCTTCACCTCCCGGCGAAACGTCAGGAACTGCTCATCATCCTGGAACGAATGCTGTCCTGAGTCTGGCAGTTCCTCGATCAGTTCCTCAACGGTCGGAGTGAGGACGAGCCTGCCGTCCACCGTCAGGAACCGGTCCGGGTCATTTCCGCCCAACAGCGTGTAACCCGAGACGAGATCAAGGTTGACGCCGACGATCCACAGGGTGGTCGCTCCACTGAGCTCCTGGATGAGACGGCAGGAAGCCCACCGGGCCGGGTGCGGTCGGTGGCTCCGCTGTCGATGCGTGGCGCGATCACCCTACGAGAAGGGCGGTACCGGCCGAGGTCCCGTGGCGGGCGGCGCACAGCGCGACCACACGATCCCTCCTCGGGCCGGAGACGGGTCAGGACCGGGTCCGCAACTCCCCGGTCCTGACCCCCAGCCGTCCGGCGTGGTAGCGGAATTCGCCGTTGCGAGCGCGGCGGGCGTGGCACGCCGCCCACGCCGGGCTCAACACGGCGAGCCGGCCCGCATGCACTCAGCTCCACGGTGCCCAACTACCGGACTTCGGCGCGTCCCCGACTCACCCCGAAGAGCCGTGAACGCGGGCCCAGGTTAGGCATCCCGCCGCAGGCCGGACAAGCTCTTGCCGGCCCGGGAGAATGTGATTGATACCTACGTTGAAATGCGGCATGTCGGCGTAACAGGGTCAGCCGGAGTGGCGCTGTTTCTCCTCGGAGCGACCGGTCCGCCCATCGACCCGCCGAGCCTCCGCCCGGCCGACCGCCACGGCGCCGGCGATCAACGCGAGCGCGCCCAGATGCAGCAGCCGCACCCCGCCCGGGGCTGGCACTGTGGCGTACGGCAGCGCCGGCAGCACCGCCGCCCCGGCGGCCGTGACGATCAGCGCCGCCCCCCAGAAGACCGTGGGTTGCGCCGGCGGCGCCGGGGGTCGTACGCCGTCAAAGATCTCATGCCGGCGCGCGGCGCGCAGGGCCAGGCCGACCACGACGACGGCGCCGACCACCGTGCTGAGCAGATCGGCGAAGAACCACCAGTACATGCCGGTGAGCGCATGCCAGTCGACACCGAGGACGCGCAGCCAGCGGTCGGTGTGGGTGACCCGGTCCAAGGCGACGTGGCTGGCCGCGCCGATCAGCGCCGAGCAGACGGTGACCTGCCAGGGATGCCGCACGCTGCCGAGCGCGGCGTGGTCGGGCCAGGCGAACGCCCGCTGCCCGGGCAGGTGGACGGCGATGCCGGCGATCACCCGACGGACGATCCAGGCGTAGCCGAGCGCCACCGGCAGGCACCACCAGAGCAGCCCGCCCAGCGTGTGAGTTCGCAGTCCGAGGTCGAACCGGGTGCCGGTGAACAGGTAGCAGACGTCCGGCGCCACCGCGCCGGTGGCCAGCGCCACCCCGTCGAACCACTGCGGGCGCCACAGCTTCAGCGGCAGCACCGGGGCCAGGTGCGAGGGGAACGTCAGCGGCACGACCTGGACATTACCGGCGGATCAGAAGTGCCGGAGCAGGTCGGGGAAGGCGGCCAGCCGGACCACCCCGGTGTCGGTCGGGTCCAGCTCGTCGTGCTCCAGCACCCAGGTGTTCTCGTTGGGGATGAACACCGCGTTCAGGCCGGCGGCCCGGGCCGGCAGGATGTCGGACCGCGGCGAGTTCCCGATCATCCACGCGCCGGCCGGGTCGAACCCGTGCTCGGTGGCCAGCCGACGGTACGTGTCGACGTCCTTCTCCCGGACGATGTGCGCGGCGCGGAAGTGGCGCAGCAGACCCGAGGCGTCGAGCTTGCGCTGCTGTTCCTCCTGCTCCCCCTTGGTCAGCAGCAGCAGGTCGTGGCGGGTGGCGAGGTCGTCCAGCGTCTCCGCGACCCCGGGCATCAGCTCGACGGTGTGCCCGACCAGCGCCGCGGCCAGCTCGTCCAGCTCCCGGCGCTCCGGCTCGGTGGCCGGCCGCTCGCGCAGCCGCTCCAGGCACTCCCCCAGGCTGCGCAGGAAGACCTTGCTGCCGTAGCCGTGCGCCACGGCGTTGGCCCGCTCGATGTCGTCGAGGACGGCCCGGATCTCGGTACGGTCCAGCGTGGGGTGGTCCAGCCAGGCGAGGAAGTCGTCGATCACCCGCTCGAAGAGGACGTTGTTCTCCCAGAGCGTGTCGTCGGCGTCGAAGATGAGCACCGTCGCCTCCCGGCGCTGCCGCATCGCGTTCCCCTTCCGTGTCCGGACCCGGGACACCCTACTGCGCACGGCCGCCCCGGACAT
This sequence comes from Micromonospora sp. RTP1Z1, assembly GCF_033804685.1. Classification (NCBI taxonomy): domain Bacteria; kingdom Bacillati; phylum Actinomycetota; class Actinomycetes; order Micromonosporales; family Micromonosporaceae; genus Micromonospora; species Micromonospora sp. RTP1Z1. The sequence goes on along the minus strand of NZ_JAPFQV010000035.1, from coordinate 20,065 downwards.
CCGGTTATGTCCCGGGTCGACGGCCGGTCGGTCCGGGTGGACTGGCCGAAAGCCGACGTACCGGCGGCGGGCAGCCGACTGCGCGTGCCCGGGTCGCCGGGTGATGCTTCGGCGATGACGACCTCTCGCGATCATCCACGCGCGACCCGGTCCCGGCCGCCCGGCCGGAACCGGCGACACCGGAGTGCGGCCACCGGACTGGTGGCCGCACTCGTCGCGGCGGGCAGCGCCCTTTCCGCGACACCGGCCCTCGCGGTCAACGCCACCCACGCCACCGTGGTCAGCGCCGACCCGGCGAACTGGACGCCGCACGCGCTCGACGGCACCGTCTACCGGATCCTCCAGATCGGCAACCGCGTCTACCTGGCCGGCTCCTTCACCAAGGTCCGCAACGCCGGGACGACGGCCGATCTGGCCATGGCCCGGCTGATCGCCTTCGACGCCACCACCGGCCGGATCGACACCGCGTTCCGACCGGTGGTCAACGGCACCGTCAAGGCCCTCGCCGCCTCCGCCGACGGCCGGTCGCTCTACATCGGCGGGTCGTTCACCTCGGTCAACGGTGTCGCCGCGCCCCGCGTCGCCCGGATCGACGCGGCCACCGGGGCGCGGGTCGCCGGGTTCGCACCGGCGGCGCTGAACAACCAGGTCAACGACATGCGCCTCGTCGGCGGCCGGCTGATCGTGGGCGGGGCGTTCCAGACCGTGGCCGGGGTGACCCGGCGCGGGCTGGCCGCGCTGGACGCGGCCACCGGCACCGCCGACGGGTCGGTCAACCTGCGGCTCGAGGGTCCCCGGGTCACCTCGAGCGGAGTCACCGCTCCGGTGAAGGTCGAGGCGCTGGACGTCTCGGCCGACGGCGGCCGGCTGATCTTCGTGGGGAACTTCAGCTCGGTCGCCGGCCAGCCGCGCCACCAGCTCGCGGTCGCGGGGCTGACCGCTACCGGCGCCACCCTCTCCGGCTGGTCGACCACCCGGTACCAGCCACAGTGTGCCCGGAGCATGCCCACCTACCTGCGTGGGGTGGACATCTCCCCGGACGGCACCTGGTTCGTCGCGGTGAGCACCGGGGCGGCGTTCCCGGGGACGCTCTGCGACTCGGCGTCCCGCTTCGAGTTCGGCACGGAGACCGCCGGCAAGCAACCCACCTGGGTCAACTACACCGGCGGGGACACGCTGCTCTCGGTGGCGATCACCGGGACGGCGGTCTACGTCGGCGGGCACCAGCGCTGGCTGGACAATCCGTTCGGCCGCAACTCGGCCGGCGCCGGGGCGGTCTCCCGCCCCGGTATCGGGGCGATCAACCCGGTCACGGGCAGGGCCCTCGCCTGGAACCCGACCAAGGACCGGGGCGTCGGCACCGGCGAGCTGTACGCCACCGACCGCGGCCTGTTCATCGGCAGCGACACCACCAAGGTGGCCGGCGAGTACCACGGCCGGGTCGCCTTCTTCCCGCTGCCCTGACCCGCACCGCCGGGGGCGCGACGGATCACGAGGTCGCCGCGCCCCCGGGCCGGTCAGCGGCGCAGGGTGAGGATCAGGTCGGCGACCAGCGCGGTCCAGCCGGTCTGGTGCCAGGCCCCCAGGCCGGCGCCGTTGTCGCCGTGGAAGTACTCGGGGAAGCAGATCAGGTCCCGCCAGTCCGGGTGGGTCTGGAAGAGCTGGGCCGCGCCGTAGATCGGCCGCCGGCCCCAGCCGTCCCGGGTGAAGAGCGAGATCAGCCGGGCGGAGAGGTCGTCGGCGACCTCATCCAGGGTCCGCTTCTGCCCGGACCGGGTCGGGTACTCGACCTGGAGGTCGTCGCCGAAGAAGGCGGCGTAGTCGCGCAGCGCGCTGATCAGCAGGAAGTTGGTCGGCATCCAGATCGGGCCGCGCCAGTTGGAGTTGCCGCCGAACAGCCCGCTGGTCGACTCCGCCGGCTCGTAACCGACGCAGAACTCCTGGCCGCCGAGGGTCACCGCGAACGGCTTGTCCAGGTGGGCCCGGCTGAGCGTCCGCAGGCCGTACTCGGAGAGGAACTCGTCGGTGTCCAGCATCCGGGCGAGCAGCCGGACCACCTGGTCCGGGCCGACCATGGAGAGCAGCCGCTGCTGACGGCCGTCGGGGCCGAGCCGGCGGGCGCCGATCACCTCGGCGTACTCGGGGCGGTTGGTGAGGAACCACCGCAGCCGGGCACCCAGCTCGGGCAGCCGGCGCAGGGTATTCGCGGTGAGCCGGGTGGTCGCGGCGAGCGGCAGCAGCCCCACCACCGAGCGGACCTTCAGCGGGACCTGGCTGCCGTCGGCCAGCCGCAGCACGTCGTAGAAGAAGGCGTCCTCGTCATCCCACAACCCCTGGTCGTACGCGGCGGCGGCGATGTACGCGAAGTGCTCGAAGAACTTCGTCGCGGTGTCCACGTACGCCCGGTCGTGCTCGGCCAGCACGATCGCCATGTCGAGCATGTTCAGCGCGTACATGGCCATCCAGCCGGTGCCGTCGGACTGTTCGAGCACCCCGGCCACCGGCAACGCGGCCGAGCGGTCGAACGGTCCGACGTTGTCCAGCCCGAGGAAGCCGCCCTCGAAGACGTTGTTGCCGCCGGTGTCCTTGCGGTTCACCCACCAGGTGAAGTTGAGCAGCAGCTTGTGCATCACCCGGGCGAGGAACTCGTGGTCCCGGGCGCCGTCGATCTCGAAGACCTTCAGCGCCGCCCAGGCGTGCACCGGCGGGTTCACATCGCCGAACGCCCACTCGTACGCCGGGATCTGCCCGTTGGGGTGCAGGTACCACTCGCGGAGCAGGAGCAGCAGCTGCTCCTTGGCGAAGCCCGGGTCGACCCGGGCGATGGTGACACAGTGGAAGGCCAGGTCCCAGGCCGCGTACCAGGGGTACTCCCAGGGGTCGGGCATGGAGATCACGTCGAAGCTGTTCATGTGCCACCAGGCGCTGTTGCGCCCGTGCCGCCGCCCCGGCGGGGGCGGCGTCGAGCCCAGGTCGCCCTCCAGCCACCGCTTGACGTCGAAGTGGTAGAACTGCTTGCCCCACATCAGCCCGGCGATGGCCTGCCGGGCGACCAGCGCCTCGTCGGCACCGGCGGCGGCCGGGATGACGCTGTCGAAGAACCGGTTCGCCTCGGCGCGCCGGGCCCAGAGCACCGCGTCGAAGCCGTCGACCAGGTCGGCCGGCGGCGGCGGGGCGGGCGCCGGCGGCGGCGGGGCGGTCCGGGTCAACCGCAGCCGGATCTGCCGCTGCCCGCCGGCCGGCACCTCGAAGACGTAGTGCAGCGCGCCCTTGGTCCCCTCCCGGTCCGGGTTGACCGTGGCCGCGCCGGCCACGACGTGGTCGTTGATGCCGTCCTTCGGGTACGGCGACCGGCCGGGCAGCCCCCAGAGCCGCTCGGCGTTGGTGTCGTTGTCGCAGAGCAGCGGGGTCGGCGTGCCGTCGCCCTCCAGCAGGATCTGGCCGAGCACCCAGTGCTCGCCGACCAGCCGCGCGCCGTCGCCGACCAGCTTCGGCACCCGGTCGCCGCCGGGCAGCCCCCACGCCCAGGTGTTGCGGAACCAGAGCGAGGGCAGCACGTGCAGCCGCTCGGCCCGGTCGCTCCGGTTGGCGACCGTGACCAGGATGCACATGTCGGTCGGGGACGCCTTGGCGTAGTCGACGGTCACCGCCCAGTACCGGTCGTCGTCGAAGATCCCGGTGTCGACCAGCTCGTACTCGGTGTCGTCCCGGCCGCGCAGCGCGTTGACCGCGACCAGCTCGTCGTACGGGAAGGCGGCCTGCGGGTAGTGGTAGCGCCAGCGCATGAAGGAGTGGGTGGGGGTGGAGTCCTCGTACCACCAGTATTCCTTGACGTCCTCGCCGTGGTTGCCGCCGTCGCCGCCGAGGCCGAACATCCGCTCCTTGAGGATCGGGTCGTGGCCGTTCCAGAGGGCGAGGGCGAAGCAGAACGTCTGCCGGTCGTCGCAGACGCCCGCCATGCCGTCCTCGTTCCACCGGTAGGCTCGGGACCGCGCGTGATCGTGGGGGAAGTAGTCCCAGGCAGTGCCGTGTTCGCTGTAGTCCTCCCGTACCGTCCCCCACGCCCGCTCGGACAGATAGGGACCCCATGCGCGCCAGTCCTGCTCCCCGGCATCGGCCTGGGCGAGCCGGAGACGCTCGGGGTCGGGGGCAGCGGAGGTCGGACGGTCAGTGATCACCTGCACATCTTCGACGCCGCCGGGGTACATCACCACAGCGGCCATTGTCGTCGTGGCGTGTAGCACCTCGCCGTCGATGGAGGAAAGTTGATCGACATTCGTTTCGGTCCGCAGGTCTGCGGGGAGCTGACCACCGGGGCGACCCGGGAATGGCTGGTCCCGGACGGCCGGGGCGGCTACGCCATGGGCACGGTCAGCGGGCTGCGGACCCGCCGGTACCACGGGCTGCTGGTGGTGGCCGGAGAGACGCCGGCGACCCGCCGGATGGGGCTGGTCGGCCTGGACCCGGCGGTCACCCTGCCGTCCGGGGCGCGGGTGCGCCTCGGCGCCCACGAGTGGTCCTCCGGTGACGTCGACCCGCGCGGCTTCGAGCTGCTGGAGGAGTTCGCCCTCGAGGACGGGCTGCCGCGCTGGCGGTGGCGGATCGGCGACGTGGTGATCGAGCGGGAGATCGCCATGGCGTACGGCCGGTCCTGCGTGGCGGTGGTGCACCGGCTGGTGTCGGGCGGCCCGGTCCGGCTGGACCTGGCGGCGGCCTGCACCTGGCGGGACGCGCACGGCGAGCGGCGGGCCGACGGGCCGACGCCCCGGATGGAGCCGGCCGCCGGCGGGGCGGTGATCGAGGGGGCGTTCCGGCTGGCCGGGCCGGACTGGACGCCGGAGGGGCAGTGGTGGCTGGGCGTGCGCCACCGTGAGGAGGCGGCCCGCGGGCTGAACCCGGACGAGGACCTCTGGTACGCGGGCCGCTTCTCCGGGGCGCTAGAGCGCCCGGGTGACACGGTGTCGGTGCTGGCCTGGGCCGACGACCTGGCCGACGAGCCGGCCGCGGCGACCGCGCTGGTCGAGGCGGCCCGGCGGCGCAACCGGGACGTGGTGGCCGCGGCGAAGCCGGCCGACCCGGTGGAGGCCACGCTCGCCCTGGCCGCCGACGCGTTCGTGGTGCGCACCGCGACCGGCCCGGACGTGGTCGCCGGCTACCCGTGGTTCGGCGCCTGGTCGCGGGACACCATGACCTCGTACGAGGGTCTCTTCCTCTGCACCAACCGGGCGGACGAGGGTCGGGAGCTGCTGCGGGCGTACGCGGCGACGCTGTCGGAGGGGATGCTGTCGAACACCGCCGACACCGGCCGGGTGGAGTACAACACCGTCGACGCGACGCTGTGGTTCCTGCACGCGGTGGGCCGGCACGTCACCGTCACCGGGGACACCGACCTCGGCGCCGAGCTGCTGCCCGCGCTGCACGCGGTGGTCGAGGCGCACCTGGCCGGCACCCGGTACGGCATCGGCGTCGACCCGGCCGACGGGCTGCTCACCCAGGGCGGCCCGCCGGACACGGCGCTGACCTGGATGGACGCCCGGGTGTACGGGGTGCCGGTGACTCCGCGTACCGGCAAGCCGGTGGAGGTCAACGCGCTCTGGGTGAACGGGCTGGCCGGCCTGGCCGAGCTGACCGAGCTGGCCGGCCGGGACGCCACCGCGCTGTGGGGGCTGCACACGAAGGCGACCACGGCGTTCCGGAAGCGGTTCCCGGCGCCGGTGGGCTGGCTGTACGACGTGGTGGACGCGCCGGCCCCGGCGTACCCGCTGGGCGGGGCGGCGCACCACGACGACGACCTGCTCCGCCCCAACCAGCTGCTCGCCTGGTCGCTGCCGTACGCCCCGCTAAAGGCGGACGAGGCGACCCTGCGGCGCATCGCGGCCGGGCTGTTCACCCCGCTCGGGCCGCGCAGCCTCTCCCCCGACTCACCGGGTTTCGCCGGGCGGCACTTGGGCGGTCCGGCGGAGCGGGACGGGGCATACCACCAGGGCACCGTCTGGCCGTGGCTGATCGGGCCGTTCGTCGACGCGTGCCGGTCGGCCGGCCTGCCCACCGGTGACATTTTGGTCGGGCTTGAGGGCCATTTGGTGGACTACGGGCTGGGGTCGGTGAGTGAGACGGCCGACGGGCTCGCCCCGCACGCCGCGACCGGCTGCCCGTTCCAGGCCTGGTCGGTCGCCGAGCTGCTGCGCGTCCGGCAGGCCCGATAGGCACGCGTTACACACCGGCAACCACCGCGTCTCCGCTGGTTATCGACCGCTCGGCAGGATTGGCCCCACCCACCCGAGACGACGGCACCCCCCGGTGTGGTGCCGGCCGCCGCGTGGTGCGGGAACAACTAAAGGGGGCCGCCGCATGTCACCTGACGCCGACGTGATCGACATCCACCCCGCCCGGCACCAGCGGGTGCTGATCCTCTCCTGGGAGTACCCGCCCGTGCTCGTCGGTGGACTCGGCCGCCACGTGCACGCGCTCTCCGTCGCCCTGGCCGCCGCCGGCCACGAGGTCACCGTCATCACCCGGCACGCCCCGGGCGCCCCGCTTGAGGAGTACGCCGACGGCGTGCGGATCCTGCGAGCCACCGAGGACCCGGTGACCTTCCCGCTCGCCACCGGCTCGCTGCTGGCCTGGACGATGGCGTTCAACCACACCCTCACCCGGGCCGCCCTGCGTGCCGCCGAGTCCGGCTCGTACGACGTCATCCACGCCCACGACTGGCTGGTCGCGCACACCGCGGTCACCCTGGCCGAACACCTCGACCTGCCGCTGGTCACCACCATTCACGCCACCGAGGCCGGCCGGCACCAGGGCTGGCTGCCGGAGGAGATGAACCGCACCATCCACGGCGTGGAGCACTGGCTGAGCAACGCCTCGGCCCGGGTGATCGCCTGCTCCGGCTACATGCGGGACCAGGTGACCCGACTTTTCGACGTGCTGCCCGGGCGGATCGACGTGGTCCCCAACGGGGTCGACCACCGGGCCTGGCACGCCCGCCCGCGGACGGTCGCCTCCGCCCGGGCCCGCTACGCCGGGGACGGCCCACTGGTCGGGTACGCCGGCCGGCTGGTCTACGAGAAGGGCGTGCAGCACCTCGTGCACGCGGTGCCGTACCTGCGGGACCGGCACCCGGGGTTGCGGGTGGTGATCGCCGGCGACGGACCGTACAAGGAGGAGCTGATCGCCGAGGCGCGCCGGCTGCACCTCGGCGACACGGTGCGCTTCGCCGGCTTCATGGACGCCACCCAGCTGCCCGCGGTGCTCGCCGCCACCGACGCCACGGTGATCCCCAGCCTCTACGAGCCGTTCGGCATGATCGCCCTGGAGGCGGCCGCCGCTGGGGCGCCGCTCGCGGTGGCACGCACCGGCGGACTGGCCGAGATCGTCGAGCCCGGGGTGACCGGGGTGACCTTCCCGCACAGCGATCCCGGCGCCCTCGCCGGGGCGGTCGACCAGCTCCTCGGCGACGAGGTCTTCGCCCGTCGGGTCGCCCGGCGGGCCCGGACCATGGTCGCCGAGCGGTACGGCTGGTCGACCATCGCCGCCCGAACCGCCACCAGCTATGCCGCCGCCCGGCGGGAGCACAGGCCGCTCCAGGCCCGCCGGGCGGCGGCCCTGCTGGCCGGCGATCGGCCCCGGCTCGCCATCCCCGACGGAAATCTGCTGACCGGGGAGGGGGCCGCCTGCTGAACCGGCACCGCGTGGACGTCCGATAGGCCATGCCCGATCCGTTGGCTGTGGTGAAGTTCGATGTCGCGCAGGTGGCCGCCCTCGGCCAGTTCGTCCAGCCGCACGGGGAAACCACCCGAACGTGGTCCGCATCTACGACGTGGTGCACGACCGGGGCAGCCCCTGGATCGTCATGGAGTACGTGCCGTCCCGCTCGGTGCAGGAGCTGCTGAGCACCGACGGCCCGTTCCCGCCCCGGCGGACCGCGGAGATCGGGTTGGCGGTGCTGGCCGCGCTGCGCGCCGCGCACGCCGCCGGGGTGCTGCACCGGGACGTCAAGCCGCACAACGTGCTGGTCGCCCACGACGGCCGCGTGGTGCTGACCGACTTCGGGCTGGCCACGTTCGTCGGCGGGGACGGGGCGATGACCGGGCCGGGGCTGGTGCTCGGCTCACCGCAGTTCGTCGCCCCGGAGCGGGCCGGGAGGGGATCTCCGACCCGCGTACCGACCTGTGGTCGCTCGGGGCGACGCTCTGCGCGGCGTGGAGGGGCAGTCCCCGTACGCGCGCCAGCGCGATGGCGACGCTGACCGCGCTGGCCACCGCGCCGGGCGCCCCGACGGGCCGCCCGGCGGCCTTCGCCTGGACCTGGTACGTCGACCCGTCCGGGTTCCGGATCGCCGCGCCGGTGAACTGGCTGCGCTGGACCGACGGCGGGGTGACCTGCTTCCGGGAGCCCGGCGGGTCTCGGCTGCTGAGAGTTCGACTGGCAGGTCAACGCGACCTACTTCCTGATGATCCGACAAAGCTTCCGGCCCGGTCCCTGATCCCCTCCCCAGTGGACCGTCCGGGTGATGCCCCTGCGAAGCGGGGCTGAACTACAGTGGCGTAGTTTTGCCGATCAAGATCTCTGGGGAGGGCGAGTCGACATGATGGGACCGTCCCACGCGCTGTCCGGCGCGGCGGTGTGGCTGGCCGGGTCCTGGGCGCTGGACCAGTTCGCCGACTACCACCAGACGCCGCTGGCGCTCGCGGTGGGGACCGCGGTCTGCGCGGGCGGGGCGCTCTTCCCCGACCTCGACCTTTCCGGCAAGGTGACCCGCAACCAGGGTGGGGCGACGGTCGCCCGGACCTTCGGCGTGTTCAGCCTCTTCATCGCCGAGGTGATGGAGAAGGTCTCGTTGGGCGTCTACTACGCCACCAAGCTCAGCAAGGATCCGCGCCGCAACAACGGTCACCGCACGCTGACCCACACCCTCCCGTTCACCGTGCTGGTCGGCTGGGGCACCACGGCGCTCTGCGCCCACTACGGCAAGTGGGCGGTGGTCAGCATCCTCTTCTTCATGATCGGGCTGGCGCTGCGCGGGCTCTTCGACGAGTGGGCCGAGCGGGCCGGCTGGGTGATCGTCACGCTGGCCTCGGCGGCCGCCGCCTGGTTCACCTTCGCCACCCTGCCGGGCGACCGGGGCTATCCGCTGATCGGGTTGGCCGTCGGGGTGGGTTGTTTCGTGCACATCCTCGGCGACATGGTCACCCGGGCCGGGGTGCCGATCCTCTGGCCGATCCCGATCAAACGACGGATGTGGACGATGGTCGGCCTGCCGAACAGCATCGCGCTGCGCACCGGCAGCAAGGCCGAGGTGATCGTGCTCCGGGCCGCGCTGACCGTGCTGGCGGTGCTCGCCGCGGTGGGGCTGGTCGCGCCGTCGGTGCTGCACCGGTTCAACATCGAGGTATGACGGACGTCGAGGGCGTGGCGCAGCCGCCGGCCGCGGACGCCACCGTGCCGGCGTTCTGGCAGGGGCTGGGCCTGCCCGGCCTGGCGGACGTGCACACGCACTTCCTGCCGCCCCGGCTGCTGCGCAAGGTGTGGGCCTACTTCGACGCCGCCGGGCCGCTGGTCGGCACGGAATGGCCGATCCGGTACCGGTGGAGCGACGCCGAGCGGGTGGCGCACCTGCACCGGCTCGGCGTACGGGCGTTCACCGCGCTGGCGTACCCGCACCGGCCCGGCATGGCGGAAGCGCTGAACCGGTGGACGTTGGAGTTCGCCCGGGCCACGCCGCGCTGCCTGCCCTCGGCCACCTTCTACCCGGAGCCGGAGGCGGCGCGCTATGTAACCGAAGCCCTGGCCGCCGGTGCCCGGGTGTTCAAGGTGCACGTCCAGGTCGGCGGGTTCCTCCCCACCGACCCGGCGCTGGACGCCGTGTGGGGGCTGCTCGCCGACGCCGGCGTACCGGTGGTGGTGCACGCCGGGCACGCGCCGGTCGGCACCGCCCACACCGGTCCGGAGCCGTTCGCCGCGCTGCTCGCCCGGCATCCGGGACTGACCGCGATCGTGGCCCACCTGGGCGCGCCGGACTATCCCGCGTTCCTCGACCTGGCGGAGACGTACGACCGGGTGCGGCTGGACACCACCATGGCGTTCACCTCGTTCTTCGAACGCTTCATGCCGTTCCCGGCCGGGGAACTGCCCCGGCTGCGTGAGCTGGGGCTGGCCGGCAAGGTGCTGCTCGGCAGCGACTTCCCGAACATCCCCTACCCGTACGTCGAGCAGCTCGCCGGCCTGGCCGCGTTGGACCTCGGCGACGACTGGCTGCGCGCGGTCTGCTGGGAGAGCGCGGCGGCCCTGTTCGACCTGACCTGAGTCGGGGTGGCGGACACGCGGGTCGGTGCCCCCGCCGGTGGGCAAGCCGGCGTGGGCGAGGGCGGCGGGTCAGCCCATCGCCTCGGCCGCCCACCGGGTCAGCAGTTCCAGCACCGGCCGGCGGCCGGCGAACATGGCCGCCTCGTCTCGCCCGTCGTAGGTCTGACCGGTGGCACCGCCGGCCCGGTTGAGCATCACCGGCGCGAGCCAGAAGTACTTGGCCGCGCCGGTGAGCCGGACCGCGCGAACGACCAGCGCCGGGTCGACCGCGCCGCGCATCCCCGTGAGGTAGCCGTCCAGCACCGCGTCGGCCACGTCGGCCAGCAGCGCGACGTCCACCAGGCCGTCGAAGAAGGTGTCCAGCACCAGGTTGGCCGCGTCCTCGCCGATCGGTCCCGGACCCACGAAGGACCAGTCCAGCAGCACCGGACCGTCGTCGGCGAAGACCAGGTTCGCCGGCCAGAGGTCGTGGTGGCAGAGGGTACGGGGCAGCCGGTCGGTGGCGGCCAGCACCGCGTGCCGGCGCTCCCAGAGGCCGCTCAGGTCGTCCCGGAGCTGCCCCGGCCAGGCCGCGACAGCGACCGGATGGTCCCACGGCACCGGCTCGGTCACGGGACGGCTCAGGGTGTAGTCGCGCAGCCAGTCCCGGGCCAGCCAGTCGTACCGGACCGGGGACGCGGCCCGCGGCCCGCGCCCGGCCAGCCAGTCGGCGTGCCCGGCGCCGAGCCGGCGGGCCACCTCGGCCAGGTCGTCAACCGTGCCGGCGGTCCCCGGGGGTCCGTCCACCTCGGCCAGCCAGAGCGCGACCGTGCCGTCCGCCCGCTCGTCGACCGCCAGCAGCTCGGGGGCGACCAGGCCCGCGTCGGCCCAGCAAGTGGTGGCCAGTCCGCTGGCGTACGCCTCGACCTCGCGCCGCCAGTAGTTCCAGTGCCCGGGGTCCTCGCTAGCGGCCCAGTGCGCCGGACCGCTCCCGCCAACCGGCGGGGTGATCAGCTTGAGCACCGCCGGCCTGCCGTCCCGGCGGGTCCCCCAGATGCCGCCGGTGACCCCGTTGAGCGGGTTGTGGATCAGCGGCGACGCCGGCATGTCGGCGGGTACGAGGTCGAGCGGGGGGCGGGTCATTCCGGGCAGACTATCGGGGCGAAGCCCAGTGGTGGGGCCCGCCGGTGACGGTCAGGCGCCCACCCGCTGCTCGGGCACGGTGAGCCCGTACAGCGCCATCAGCTCGGGGCTGTCCACCCGGCTGCCGTCGGCCACCGAGTCGCACGAGATGTCGACGATCTGGTCCTTGTGCGCCAGCAGGTAGGGCCGGGCGCCGACGTCCGCGCTGGCCAGGGTGGCGATGCCGGCCCAGTGCCGGCGACCGAAGAGCATCGGGTAGCCGCGCAGCCCGTCGTAGGTGGCGCAGACCAGCACGTCGGGGTACGGCAGCATGGTCACCCGCCGGACCGCCCCGGCGGTGAGCCCCGGCATGTCCACGGGCACCACGACGACCGCCTCGATCCCCTCGTCGGTCAGGGTCGCCAGGCCGGCGCGGATGGAGGAACCGACCCCGGTCCCCCACGCCCGGTTGACCACCACGGTGACCCCGGTCAGGTCCGTCGTCTGGCGGACCTGGTCGGCCGCCGCGCCCAGTACGACCACGATCTGCGCGCAGCCCGCCTCGACCATCGTGTCGATCATCCGGTTCACCAGGGGCTTCTCCCCCTGGTGCAACAGCGCCTCGGGTCCGCCGATGCGACGTCCCCCGCCCGCGGCGATGATCATTCCTGCGATCCGGTTCAGCTGCGCTCCCTTGTCCTGGGGGCGGCACCGACACACTCGCATCCGGTTCGTCCCGTCGTACGCACACCGGACCCAACGAGCGCCACCCGGGCGGGGTAGCGGGGCAAAAGGGAAAATTGCCCGGCTATGCCGCGTCGCCGTAGCAGTCGACGATGGACAGATCCAGGGGAAACCGGACCGGGGTGTCGCCGAAGAGCAGCGCCGACGCCCGCGCGCCCGCGGCGGTGACCGCCTCCGCCACCGCGTCGGCCTGCCCGGCCGGGCAGTGCACGACCACCTCGTCGTGCTGGAAGAAGACCAGCTCCGCCTCGGTGCCGGCCAGCGCCGTCCGCAACGTGGCCAGCAGCGTCGAGGCCCACTCGGCAGCGGTCGCCTGGATGACGAAGTTGCGGGTGAATCGGCCCCGGGAGCGGGCGGCGCGGGCCCGGGGCCCCTGCGGGTCCACCCCGGCGTCCGGGTCCGCCTCGTCACCGTCGATGAGCCCGGCCGAGCCCGGCGGGCAGGTACGCCCGAGCCAGGAGCGCACCAGCCCACCGGCCTCGCCGGTCCGCGCCGCCGCCTCGACGTACCCGAAAGCGGTCGGGTAGTTCCGCTTGAGCACCGCCAGAGCGGGCACCGCCGACCCGCCGGTCTGCCCGTACATCGCGCCGAGCAGGGCCACCTTCGCCCGGGCCCGGTCACCGGCGAAGGCGTCCCGGGCGAGCGCGGCGTAGAGATCACCGGCCCCGCCGGCCGCCGCCAGCCGGGCGTCCCCGGAGACCGCCGCCAGCACCCGCGGCTCCAACTGGCCCGCGTCGGCGACGACGAAGGCCCAACCGGGATCGGCCACCACCGCCCGCCGGATCACCTTCGGGATCTGCAGCGCCCCGCCGCCCCGGGTGGCCCACCGGCCGGAGACCACGCCGCCGGGCACGTACTCCGGGTGGAATCGGCCGTCGGAGACCCAGGCGTCCCGCCACGCCCAGCCGTGCGCCGTCCAGATCCGGTAGAGCTCCTTGTACTCCAGGACCAGCGGCACCGCCGGATGCTCCACCCCGCGCAGCACCCAGGCCCGGGTGTTCGGCAGCTCCACCCCGGCCCGGGCGAACGCCTTCAACAGCTCCGCCGGGGAGTCCGCGTGCAGCTGCCGGACGCCGAACGCCGCCGCGATCCGGGCGGCCAGCTCGGCCAGCCGGCGCGGCGGCCCGCCCACCGGGGAGGCCTCCCCGAGCAGCTCGGCGAGGATCGCATCGTGCACCTCGGCCCGCCACGGCAGCCCGGCCGCCCCCATCTCCGTGGCGATCAGCGCGCCCGCCGACTCGGCCGCCACGAGCAGCCGGAACCGGCCGGGGTGCTCGGTCGCGGCGATCCGGGCGAGCTGGTCCGCGTACACCCGGGTCAACGCCTGGATGCCCGGGCCGGGCGGACCGGACGGCGCGTCGAAGAGCGCGGCCTGCCCGTGGCCCGGCGGCTCCGGCACGCGGGGCGCCGGGTCGGGCGGGACCGGCGCGCCGGTCAGCCGCGCCCAGGCCGCGGCGAGCGAGCGGGGCTCGCCCCAGCGGCCGACGTGCCCGAGCAGCAGCGCCTCGGTCAGCTCCACGTCGTGGCAGCGGTCCAGCCGGCCCCCGGCGCGCAGCAACGCGGGATAGACCGTCGATCCGGCGGCCCACACCCAGCGCGGACGCTCGGCGGCCTCCCGGGCGGCCACCGCGGCGGCGAGGTCGGTCACCGGCTCCGCCGGCCCGACGGGCCGACCGGCGGCATCGAGGGGTTGCAGCACTCCCCCGCCCCGCTCGTCCGCCACCACCGCCACCAGCACGGACGCGATTCTGCCCCGCCCCTGCGACACTCCGCCCCGCGCCGGCACCCGAGTGCCCTCTTTCACGGAAAGAGTGGCCATCCCGGGCGGAATGGCCACTCTTTCCGTGAAGCTGCGCCCCTCGAGGCGGGCCGGCCCCGCGGAGGCGGGCTACTTGCCCACGCCGGCCGTCAGGCCGGACTGCACCTGGCGCTGGAAGACGATGTACACGACCAGCACCGGGAGCATCGCCATGGTGACGCCCGCGAAGAGTCCGGACCAGTCGGACTTGTAGCCCTGGTTGACCGAGAGCTCGATCAGCCCCTGGGAGATCACCTGGTTCTTCGGCTCACCGGACACCGACTGCATGAGCAGGGTCGGCAGGTACCACTGGTTCCACTGGCCCAGCACGTTGAAGATGCCGATGCTGATCAGCCCCGGCTTCGACATCGGCAGCATGACGCTGAAGAAGAGCCGGCTGTGCGAGGCGCCGTCGACCATCGCCGCCTCGGCGATCGAGTCGGGCAACGTCCGGAAGAACGAGTGCATGAAGAAGATCGTGAACGACAGCGACCAGGCCACGTAGACCACGATCAGCATGACGTGCTTGTTCGGGCCGAGCAGCGGGACGACGGCGCCCGTGTTGTAGACGCCCTTGAACAGCGGCACCGCGGCGAGGTAGATCGGCAGGGTCAGCCCGGAGAGGAACATGTAGTAGATCAGCCGATTACCGCGAAACTCGTAGCGGGCCAGCGCGTACGCGGCCATCGAGCCGAGCAGCATGGTGAGGAACACGCTGCCGGCCAGCACCAGGATGGTGTTGAGGAAGAACGCCCCCAGGTGTCCCGCCCCCCAGGCCCGGGAGAAGTTGTCCCAGTGCAGCTTGTCGGGGATCAGGGACAGCGGCGCGCGGATCACCTCCGAGTCGCTCTTGAGCGCCGACATCACCACCCACAGCAGCGGGTAGATCACCATCACGGCCCAGACCAGCAGGAAGATGTGGGAGAAGCCGTTGAAGATCCGGCCGCCGATCGCGGCGGCGCGGGACGTGGTGCGCGGTGCGGGGGCCGGTGGAGTCGAGGGGCCCTGATCCGGCCGGGTCAGACCACCGTGGGTCGCCGTGCTCATCGTCCAGCCTCCTCAGAACTCGATACGGTCGCGACGGGTGATCCTCAGCTGCGCCGCGGCGAGCAGGATCGTGAAGATCGCCAGGGCGACACCCATCGCGCAGGCGTAGCCGAACTGGCCCTTCTGGAACGCGGTGAAGTTGAGCACCGACGCGAAGATCTCGCTGGCGTGGTTCGGGCCGCCCTGGCTGGGTGTCATGACGTAGACCAGGGCGTACATGTCCAGCGCGATGAAGCCCAGGTACACCCAGGCCACCGAGATGGTGTCCCGCAGCAGCGGCAGCGTGATCCGGAAGAAGGTGTGGAAGCGGCTGGCCCCGTCGAGGATGGCCGCCTCGTAGATGTCCTTCGGGATGGACTGCATCGCCGCCGAGAAGAGCACCATGTAGAAGCCGGCGCCGCTCCACACCGCGATCAGCAGCAGCCACCACAGCACCGCCGGCACGCCGAGGAAGGGCTCCGGGTCGGCGGTGAAGGCGAGCGGGTTCTCCGGGTCGCCCAGCCCCAGCTTGATGAGCAGGCCGTTGATCAGGCCCTGGCTGTCGGTCCGGTAGATCTGCTGCCACATCACGGCGATGACCACGAGGGACAGCACCTGCGGGAAGAAGAAGATGACCTTGTAGAGGGCGGAGCCGAACACGCCCCGGATGCCGGCCCTGTCCTCGCGTCCGCCCACGTTGAGCAGGAACGCGAGGAACAGGGCCAGCGCGATCGTGAACAGCGGCACGGTGACCAGGAAGAACACGTTGTGCCAGAAGGCCTTCCTGATCAACTCGTCCGACAGTAGCCGGACGTAGTTGTCAAGACCGACGAAGTGCTGGGAGTCCGAGTACCCACCCCAGTCGGTCAGCGAGTATCCCGCCGCCTGCGCGAAGGGCCATACCACGTAGAAGAGGTAGAGCCCGACGGGCAGGGCCAGGAAACCCGTGACGAAACGCGCAACACCATGCCGCATGGTCGCTCACTTCTCTAACTGATCCGGATTGATCAGGCCGTCCGGGTCTGCTTCTTGATCGAGGAGTCCTTGGCGACCTTGTCCGCGGCCGCCTGCATCTTGTCCACAAACTGCTGCGCGGTGAGCCGGCCGGCCATCAGCTCCTCGGACAGGTTCTGGCTCTCCTTGTCCAGGTCGGCGTAGAAGTCCGGGAACTTGACCGAGATCAGGTCCCCGGTAGCGTTCTTCATCAGCGTGTTCGCGGACGACAGCGCGGTGTCCTGCACGTTGTCGCCGGAGCCCTTGGTCGAGGCCAGCGACTTGGTCAGCTCCGCGAACTTCGCCGAGCCGGCCTTGGACAGGATCGCCCGCAGGAACTCCTTGGCGGCTTCCTTGTTCGGCGCCTTGCTCGGCACCACGAAGCCCTCGCCGGACCCGGCGAACACGTCCTTGGCCGCCTTGTCGCCCGGGTTGGACCAGTAGTCCGAGAGCGTCAGCTCGAAGCCCGGCGGGATGGTCGCGGACATCTCGTTCTTCAGCCAGGTGCCGACCTGGATGAACGCGGCCTTGCCGTCGAGCCAGGCCTGCTGCGACTGGGTGTGGTCGAGCTTGCCCGGCAGCAGCAGCCGGTCCTTGACCAGCTTCTCCCAGGGCTCCAGCGCCTTGAGGACGCCGTCGGCCTTCCAGGCGTTGTCCTTGAGGTTGTCAATGTCGATGACCGCCTGCTTGCCCGCGGACTTCCAGATGCTCGCCATGAGCGCCCAGCGGGGGTAGTAGCCGTGGACCGCGTCGTGCACGTACGGCGCCATGCCCTTGGCCTTGATCTTCGGCGCGAGCGCGAAGAACTCGTCCCAGGTCGTCGGCGCCTGCCAACCCTCCTTCTTGAACAGGGCCGCGTTGTACCAGTTGCCCCACACCGTGTACGCCACGTTCACGACGTAGAACTTCCCGTTCTGGGTGCCGTCGCCGACCGTGCCCGGCAGCAGCGAGTCGGCCACCGTGCCCTCGCCGTCCCACGCGGGCGCGGTGAGCAGGTCGTCGAGCGGTTCGATCGCGCCCTCGTTGATCAGCGTGCTGCGATCCATGCTGTCCGCGCCCGAGTTCATGACCAGGTCGCTCGGCTGGGTCGCCATCTTCGGCTGTTCTTCGGTCTTGATCTTCTGGGTGGAGCTCATGTTGACCGTGACCTTGGCGTGCTTCGCGTTGAAGACGACCTTGTCTTCCTTGGCCCACTGGTCGCCCAGGCCGCCGTTGAAGACGACCACCTTGACGGCGCTGCCGTCCTTGACGCCGAACGGGTTGTCCTTGCTCTTGGCGCCGGCGTCGTTGGACTTGGTCGGCTCGCTGCCGGCGCAGGCGCTGAGCAGGCCGGCGGCCGGGGTGACCAGCAGGCCGGCGGCGGCGGCCCGCCGCAGCAGGGTCCGGCGGTTGAGGTCTCCGAGGTTCTCGGGGGTAACCGACATCTCTGTTTCTCCTTGTGGTGTCCGGGTCAGGCGGTCCGCCGGAGGCGCCCGGCGTACCGCGACTCGAGGGCGAGGTTGTGCTCGTCCCCACCGGGGACGTTGGCGGAGAGGTAGATAGGGGGTACCTCCCCGGCCTGGTGGAACCGTCGTACGACCTCGGCGGTCAGCAGCTGCGCCAGCAGCGCCGCGGTGACCGACGAGACCGCACAGACCGCGCCGCCGCCCTCGAGCGGCAGCAGTGCGTCGCCGTACGGCGCGCCGTTGTCCAGCACGACGTCGGCGAGGTCGGCGAGCCGGTGCCCGGACGGGTGCCGCGGGGCGACCCGTGCGGTGTGCTCGACCGAGGTGACCGCGATCAGCGGGTGGCCGCGCTCCTTCACCAGCGTCGCCAGCTCGACGACCGAGCCGTTGATGCCGGACTGGGAGGCGACCACGAACACGTCCCGCGGATGCGGGGCCGCGAGCGCGTAGAGCTGGCGCGCGACGGCCGGGTCGCGTTCCAGCTTGGGGTCGGCGAGCACGTCGCGGGGCGCGTCGCCGTGCAGCACCAGGTCGTGCAGGGAGAGCCGGTTGGTGGGGACCAGCCCGCCGGCCCGGGCGACCAGTTCGGCGGCGAACGCCTCGGAGTGCCCGGCGCCGAAGCCCTGGAGCACCCCGCCCGCCCGCAGCCCGGCGGCGATCAGGTCGGCCGCCCGGTCGACCGCGTCGGCCTGGGTGTCGACCAGGCGGTCGAGCACCGGGCGGACGGCGTCCGCGTACCGCTGCGCACTGATCATGAGGCGGCCCCCTTTGCCGCCTTGTGCCCGTCGACTGCCTGGGCGGTACGCCGGAAGGCCGCGTGGGCGCGGTCGTGGGTGCGCTGCGCCACCGCGATGTAGAGCAGGTCGAGGACGACGAGCTGGGGATGCCGGGCGGAGAGCGCGTCCGGCCGGAAGGTGGTGGCCTGGCTGGCCGTGAGCAGCACGAAGTCGGCGAGCTCGGCCAGGGGCGAGCGGGGGAAGCCGGTCAGGGCGATGGTGGTGGCGCCCCGGCTGCCCGCCTCGGCGAGCATCTCGATGGTCTCCCGGGTCTGCCCGGTGTGCGAGATACCGAGCGCCACGTCGCCCGCGCCCAGCAGGGCGGCGCTGGCCAGCCCCTCGTGCACGTCGCTCCAGGCCCAGGCGGCCACCCCGATGCGGTGCAGGCTGAACTGCATCTCCTCGCCGACGAGGGCGCTGCCGCTGGCGCCGAAGATGTTCACCCGGCTGGCCCCGGCGATGGCCACGGCGGCACGTTCCACTTCGGCCAGGTCGAGCAGCGCGGCCGTGTCGTGCATGGCCCGGGTGTCGGCGGCCATGATCTGGTCGAGCACCCGGGACAGCGGGTCGCTCGGCTGGATCTCCCGGCCGATGTCGACCGTCCAGCCCGCCGAGCGGGCCCGGCCGGTCTCCGAGGCGATGCCAAGTCGCAGGTCGGCGTAGCCCTCGAAGCCCATCGCCCGGCAGAACCGGGTGATGGTCGCCGGTGAGGTGCCGCTGCGCTCGGCCAGCTCCACGATGGTGGCCCGGGCCGCCGCCTCCGGGTCGCTCAGCACGTGCTCAGCGACCCGGCGCAACGCCCCCGTCAGCTCCCCCGCCCCGGCCCGGACCCTGGCCAGCACCCCGTCCGCGGAGACGCCCACCGCCCCCCGCCGGTCGACCGCGTCGGCGTCGACCACCGCGTGCAGGTGCAGCGCGGGGGTGTCCACCTCGTGATCAACCATGGGACGCCTTTCGGAAAAGAGTGTTAACTGTTAGTGGTAAAAACTCTTACTGAAGGGCCCTCCGTGTCAAGGCTGTGGGCGAAGTTTTCAAACTGTTACCTGGCGCACAGCGCCCGCCGCGGCCACGGATCTTGCCTCGGGGAGCCGGGCCGACCAGCATGAAGGCCGCCAGCCAGCGACCCCAGGGAGGCCCAGCGGATGTCCGGCACCGTCGTGGTCGGTCTCGACATCGGAGGTACGTCCACCCGCGCGGCCGCGCTGCGCCTCGACGGCGTACGCCTCGGCACGGGCCGGGCCGGCGGCGGCAACCCGACCAGCCACGGCGCCGACCGGGCCGCCCACGAGCTGCTGGTGGCCCTGCGGGCCGCGCTCGCCGAGATGGACCCATCCAGGGTCCGCGCCGGCGCCATCGGGCTGGCCGGGGCCGGCCGGCTGCTCGCCGACCCGGCAGGCCGCGCGGCGTTCGACCGCGCCTGGCACGACGCCGGCCTGCGCTGCCCGTACGCGGTGCACGGCGACGCCCTCGTCGCGTACGCCTCGGGCACCGCGGTCCCGGACGGCACCGTGCTGATCGCCGGGACCGGCGCGATCGCCGCCCAGGTACGCGAGCTGCGCCTGGACCGCGTCGCGGACGGGCACGGCTGGCTCCTCGGCGACGCCGGCTCCGGCTTCTGGCTCGGCCGGGAGGCGGTCCGGCGGCTGCTGACCGACCTGGACCGGGCCCGGCCACCGGGCGTGCTCGCCACCCGGGTGCTCGCCGAGCTGACCGGCGCGACCGAGGAGGCGGCCCGACCCCGGGCGACCGCCGAGGCGGTGGTGCAGGCGGTGACCCGCCGCCCGCCGGTGGAGCTGGCCCGGCTCGCCCCACTCGTGGTGGCGGCGGCCGTCGAGGGTGAGCCGACCGGCCTCGACCTGGTCGCCCGGGCCGCC